>CAUYXS010000030.1:0-11240 GCA_963577205.1 Dehalococcoidia bacterium
CCATGACCGAGGAGTTCGGCTGGTCGCGCGCCGAGTTCGGGCTCGGCCTGGCGCTACGTTCACTGACCAGCGCGGCTGTGGCTCCGTGGATTGGACCGGTGTTCGACAAGCCCAACGGCCCGCGGCGCCTCATGATGGTCTCCGTGGCGGCACTCGGGTTGTCGATGGTCGCGATGCGGTTTATCGGCGACGGTCTGGGGTTCGGCGTGGTCAGCCCGCGCATTCAGTACTACCTGCTCTTCGGGGTGGTCGGCGGCGCGGCCCAGATGGGTTCAGGTATGGGCCTCGGCCAGACCATCCTGCCCAAGTGGTTCATCAAGCGCCGCGGCCGGGTCATGGGCATCGCGTCGACCGGCACAGCTATGGCCCCGCTCCTGTTCCCACCTATCGTCCAGTCGCTCACCGACGTCCTCGGTTTTCGCGCGGCGTGGGGCGTGATTGGCATCGCCATGCTGGGCATCGTGTTCCCTCTTTCGTTCTTGGTGCGGACGCAACCAGAGGACATAGGCCTCCTCCCTGACAACGAGCCGCCTGGCGACCGGCAGGCGGCGGCCGCCGCCGCCATCGACGACGCAGCGACCTACACGCGAAGAGACGCGGTACGGACCCAGAGCTTCTGGTTCCTTACGGCGTCCTTCGCTCTCATCAGCCTGGGGATGGTCGGGTACCAGGCCAACTGGCAGCCGTACTTCGTCGACGTCGGCTTTGCTCCCAAGGTGGCCGCATTCGCCATCTCCTTCTATGCGATCTTTTCGATCTCGTCCCGCCTCATCTGGGGGACCCTCGGCGACCGCTACCACCCGCGGACCTTGATAATCATCGGCTTGCTGATGGTCTGTGGGTCGGCCATCTTCTTGCAGGTGGTGAATACGCTGCCTGAATTACTGTTCTTCGGCGTTATCCAAGGCCTGAGCATCGGGTCCTGGGTCATCCTTCAGCCGCTGCTGGTGTCCCGCTACTTCGGGCGCAGGCACCTCGGTGCGATCTTCGGTTTGATGCGGCCGGTCATGACCCTGTTCGGGTCCGCAAGCCCGTTGATGATCGGGGCGCTGTACGACGTTCGCGGGTCGTACACGCTCGCATTCGCCGTTGTCGCGCTATCGTGGTTCCTGGCCGCGGTCCTGGTGATGTTCGTCAGGGAACCTCGGCGCGCGGCGGCACTGAGGCCGAGTTCGTCAGGCTGATACAAGCGCAGCAGCACTCGTGCCTCTAGGGCGTCGCACGCGAGTGGAGATATGGTGCAACTGGGAATTGGGCGCGTGCGGCCAGCATGGCGTACGAACCGACGAATGAAGGGAGCTGGAGCAGTTGAGCGCATGGAACCGGCCGAGGCTGAAGCCGCACGGCTTCGGCTTGTGCAGGACATGGCAGACGGCTCGGACACGTGAATGACTGACACCTGGCTTTACGCACTGTGGTTCTTGGGCGTCTATCTGCTGGCGTCAATCTCCCCAGGCGACGTGATCGCGCGCCGTGCCGGCGTCGACATACGCGCGCTGGGCACGGGAAATCCAGGGACGCTCAACGTCTACCTGGAAGTTGGAGCCAAGCACGGGGTCCTCGTCCTGCTGTCGGACGTTGCGACCGGCGCGATCGCAACAGTGCCGCTCCTGCTCGTCGACGCACCGGGGTGGGCTCGGCTTGGCTCGGTGAGCGCGGTCTTGATCGGACATATGTTCCCGGTCTTCTGGCACTTCAGAGGCGGGGTGGGCGGTGCGGTCGGTATGGGGACCGCGTTCGGGTTGTTACCTTTGGGGGCGCTCGCTGCCGTAGCGGCAGCCTTGGTCACAGTCGGACTTTCGAGGACCGCTATCGTTGCCGTCTGGGCGTTTTTCGGCGTCACCATCGCCGTGGGCTGGGCCGTGGAGGGAGACGCCGCCGGGTTGTCGGGGATCGTCCTGGCCATCACGATGTCGACTCTGAAGTGGATCGTGCACTACCGCATCCATAGCCCTATCGAGGCGAAGGCGTGGTTCAAAGCATCGGAACGCCCCTGGCGGCGCGAGACGACCTAGGCCGTCCCAGCTCAGGGTGTGGTGGCCCGGCGAACCGTCAGGCCATCACGCGCCAGCGGGCTCAGGCTATGAGCAACCCACCGGCGTCCGGCGGCACACTCAGTATGCTCGCAACTTCCGCGACGTCAGCATGATGAGGAAAAGCACGACCGCCGACGCCGCGGCGTTCAACCCGACGGCGTAGCGGACGCCGACAAACTCGATCAGCCAGCCGACCCACAGGATGCCTAGGGGCAGGACTCCAAGCCCGAGCATCATCACGCCCATTGCCCTTCCGCGCATCGCCGGATCCACCTCGGAGACGACGATGATGTTTTGCATTGTCGCGAACCCTGCCATGCCAAAACCCGCGATCATCAGCAACGGCAGGGCCAGGAAGAAGGCTGGTGAGAAGGCATACGCGGCGACGCCTAAACTGAGGACGATCGCGCCGACGAGGTAGACGAGGCCCCGACGTACGATCACCAACGAGGCAAGCAGCAGCGACCCGATGACCGCACCCAAGCCGTCCATTCCGCTCATCAAGCCTAGCCAGCCTTCGCCAACCCCAAAGACATCGCGGGCGAATACGGGCGTAAAGGAAAAGTACGGGAAGACGATGAGGTTGGCCGTGAACGTCACGAAGAAGACTGGGCGGAGCACCGGGCTCGACCATACGGCGCGGCCACCCTCAAGGAGGCTCCGCAGCAGCGATGGCCGGTATTCTTCGATGACGGTTGGTGTACTGCGAACACGGAGCAACAACACCAAGCCAGTGGTGTAGAGCACCGCTAGAACCGCGTAGGCGAGCAGCGGTCCCTGTAAGACCAGCAGCCCCCCGGCGGCCCACCGTCCCATCATCACCATCCCCGTGAGCGACGCGCCGTCCAGCGCCATGGCGTTGACGATGTAGCGGTCGCTGACGAGATCACGAATGAGAGCGCGCCGTACCGGGAAGTCAATGGCCCATGCACAGCCGGTCACCAAAGCAGCGACATACACGAACGGCATGTTGAGCACACCGGTGATCGCGGCCCCAAGCATCGCGTAAGTGGATGCGACGTTCATCGCCTGTGCGATGAGCAGCAGGCGCCGCTTGGAGAGTCGGTCCGCCTGGACGCCCGCGAGCAGGCCGACGATCGGCTCCGGCAGAAAGCGGAGAGTGCCTACCACGCCGACGAGGAAAGGGGAGTCGGTCAACTCCAGAGTGAGCCATGTGAGGATGATCAGCTCGAGCCAGAACGAGATGTTCCAGGTGTGGCCGGCGAGCCACAGCAGACGCCAGTCACGGTTCTCAAGGGAAGCGAGGATGTGCGGCCGACCGTCGGGCGGAGTTGCCTGTGTGCTCGAGGTCACATGTGCTCGACGCCCGGTGGCCAGAAAGCCACCGTCACGGAGGAGAAGTTGGTCTCGGGGGCCGAACGCAGGAGCGCGGCTAGCCTGCCTCGCCATTGTCAGGGAAGCGTGCGCCCGATGGCCAGGGGTGCGATAGCCAAGACTGGCTATCGGCTAGGTGCCGCGCAACGAAACACCGGTTATCCGCCCGCGAATGAAGGCCAGCCCTGGTGCACCAAGCCGTCGCTGTACGATGCGCCGAAAGAGCAGCCACGCTGGGCTCGGCCTAATCGAACGGCGTGCCCGACGATGTCCCGGATGCGTATTCGTAGTCAAAGAACCGCCGAGGCCACCACACCGTGATGGCAGTCCACGCGCCCACGCCCAACCAGATGGCGGCCTCCCACGAGCCATTGATGTGAGTGAAGCCCAGATTGTCTGGCGCATTGGCCCCGAGGAACACCCCAACGAACCCCAACGCGAGGAAGCCGAGAGCACACACCCCTGCGACACTGCGCTTCCATTGCGAGGACCAGGCCTCGCCGATCCACAGAAGGCCGACCCCTAGGCCGATCACCGCCCAGGACTTGGCGGTGTTCATATAGACGACTGCCTCGGTTCCTTCCCACTCTTGGAAGAAGCCAACCATGCCCAATATGGCCATGCCGAGACCGGTAGCCATCAGCGCACGACGCGGCATCCACCAGTAGGAATGGCGGAACGGAAAGACCATCTGCGCTTCTTCTTTGCTTCGTGGCGGCCCCACCAGGGGGAGAAGGTCGGACATACGGCACCTCGGGTATTGCAGAACCAAGTCGTTTGGCTGGCAGAAGCCGCCTAGGCGGACTGCCACGCCACCTACAGTATGGCGTTTTCGGTGACCTGGGTTGACATCTTACCGGATAACGCCAAACTGGGAGTTTCGAGACGCCCTTACGGGGATATCAGGAGAAGGCTCGATGGCAACGAAGGACGGACGGCGCCGGACGGTCACGACCCGCGAAGGGAAGAGCGCTCCCTATGGGGCATCGCAGATCGGTGTCTTCGACTTGGTTCCCCGGCTCGGCTATCGGGAGTACTGGTACCCGGGAATCCACGACAAGAACGTTGGCCGCAAGCCGGTTTCGCTCCAGATACTCGGAGAGGACATCGTTTTCTTCAGGGACGCCGAAGGGCAAGTGGCAGCACTGAGTGACTACTGCCCTCACCGAGGCGCGCGCCTCTCGGGCGGTTGGCGTCGCACCCCTGGTGGCGGTCCATCCGCGGGCAAAATGAACAACGAGTTCAAAGGCTTCATCACCTGCCCGTACCACGGCTTCACATTCGACGGTACGGGTCAGTGCGTCGCCGCGCTGACGGAGGGACCTGATTCACGGCTCAAAGAAGTGCTGAAGGCACCCCATTACCCCACGAGGACCCACCAAGGGGTTGTTTTCATCTGGATGGGCGAGACCGAGCCGGTACCGCTGGAAGAAGACATCCCCTCATACTTCTTCGATGAGGACGTGATCGTCGAGACGTACGTCCGCAAGTGGGATATCAACTGGTCGCTGACCATCGAAAACTCGCACGATTCGCACGCGGTCAAGATCCACCGCGGGTCCATCCGCCGGCTGTTCAACCTTGGTCTCTTCCGAGCCTCGCCCGGCTATCACGGTGCGATGCAGATCGCGAAGGAGACCGACAAGGCGATTCACATTACGTCGGCTGAGGCTGGCCGCGCTCCCATGAACGCGTACTACAGCGGGTTGGGGTCCCGATGGCCCAAGCACGTCTGGTGGCGAGTCAAGAGCGGGCCGCTCTTCCGTGGAGCCAAGCAGGCCTTCGACCTGGACCGCCCGGGGTACACCGGCCTCTACGAGTTGCCGATGTGGGTCTCTCCCAGTGGCTCAGGCCCACGCTGCCACTTGCGCGCATGCGTGCCCGTCACCGAAGACGTGACGCGGATGTGGACATTCACGCTCACGCGCAAGTCGTTCTGGGGTGGATGGAAGCGCCTGCTCTGGCAGTGGATCTACCACACGGCGCACCTGTACCAGCTTCCACAAGGGACCAACGAGCTCGAGGACATGCCAGTGCAGGCCGTGGGGTCACTCGACCCTGACAAGCCGCAGAAGATCGGCGTGTCCGACGTTGGCATTATCGCCTGGCGCCGAAAGATGCCGCTCAAGTCGCGGGACGCACAGCGCGTCTGGGGCGACCGCCAGCAAGAGGTGATCGCGGCCGTGGCCGACGCAGAGATTGAGGAAGCTGCCGACCCGATGTGGCAGAAGACTGAGGCGGGCTAGGCCCCATCGGGTCGGAGCTTCCTGGGGGCTGGCTACTGTGGACTCACTGCCTGCTCGGCGCGTGACGCCTTAATTGGCGGCACTGCCAGCAGGTAGATAAGGCTGGCCAGCACCCAGGTTCCGGTAACGGCGATAAACGCCGTTTGGTAAGAGCCGGTCGTATCGAACAGCCCGGCCACGAATACCGGCCCGATCGCGCCGGAGAATGTGATGAACGGGCGCATCATGCCCCTTACGGCCCCCAGGTGCTCATGGCCGAAGTAGTTGGCGACCATGAGGGGCTGCAGGATGAACTGACCTCCCATCGTGAGCCCTTGGAGCACTGCGTAGCTGAAGAGCATCACCGGGTTGCGCACCGTGAACAGGTAAATGATCACGGCCGCGGTCAACGCCGTCTGAGCTACCATGAGATTGCGTGACGGAAACCGCTCCGCCAGCGTGCCCCAGATTAGCCGCGCCGAGGCTGCGAACAGGCCGTAGATGGCGATAGCGATGGCCCCAGTTCTCGCCGAGAACCCAATGTCTTGGAAGTAGGGTAGCCAGTTTGGCTGGAAGCCCTGCACGCCCATCCCGACGGTCCCGATCGCGAGCAGAATCAACCAGAATCGACGCGACCTCAGGGCCTCCCCTCGCGTGAGGCTCTGCCCGACGGCGAGGTTTGCTTGGCGTGCTGACTGGGCAACCGATGGACGTGCTTGCGTGTCCCCGTCGGGCAACAGGCCAACGTCCTCGGGGCGGGTCCTGAGCAGCAATGCCGCGGGCACCAACATGACGAAGGCCAGGACACCGAGCATGAACCACGCCTCGCGCCAGCCAACGGTCGCGACGACCCACTGCAGTGGCACGGTGAAGATGATGCCTGATAAGGGCGTACCCATCGTCGCGAAGGCCAGAGCCCGCCCTCGCCGCCGGATGAACCACTTGGGCACCAGGACCTGCGCCATGTTCTGGCCAGTGGTGAGCATGGCCAGAGCGCCCAGGAAGCCATACAGCAAGTAGAACTCCCAGACGTTGTCCACGTAGCGCATCCCTATAAGCGATAAGCCCAGCAGCACCGAGCCTGCGAGCGCGAGCCGGCGCGGGCCACGCCGGGAGTCCAGCACCGGTCCGATGAACGGGGCGACCGCCCCTCCGACAAGCGCACGAATGCTGAGCGCGGCGAAAATGGTCGTGCGAGACCAACCGAGCTCGTCTTCCATGGGGAGCGCGAACACACCGATGCCCCAAAAGCCGACGCCCCCAGCGAAGACGCCAGCGGTGAAAACCGAAGCCACGATGACCCAGCCATAGAAAGGAGTGCGAAATTTCGTGTGTCGCATGGCCTTGGGCCGCACAGTATGCCAGGCCAGCGTTCTGGATGCGGCCCGTGGCCCACCAGTTTTCGTAGATACTTGACCTGCAGAGTACGGACATGGAGAATTCGCGACACTTCGAAAGGTGCTTCTGGTGATGCCATCGCGTTGACCCTCGAGTCAGCAAGGAGAACGGCATGGGGCTGATAACAGGAACCAGGAAGATCATTGGCGGTTACCCCGGTGGCTGGAAGCAGTACGCGAGGGGTTACCAGGGCGATGCAACACCGCCATTCGAGCAGCCCACGAACCCGGATGACCGTCGCAGCCTCGTCCCGGCACTCGGCCTGCGCGAGTACTGGTACCCCGCGGTACCCTCGAAGGACGTCAGTTCGAAGAAGCCAGTTGGCCTGAAGCTGCTGGGCGACGACCTCGTCCTTTTCAAGGACAAGAACGGCGAAGTGCAGGCGCTGTGGGATTACTGTCCTCATCGCGGCGTGTACCTGTCCTTTGGTGATTGCCATTTTGAGGGCTTCATTAGCTGCGCCTATCACGGCGCGACCTTCGATGGCGACGGCGAGTGCGTCGAGTTCATCACCGAGGGACCTGACTCCAAGATGGTCGGCCGGCTGAAGGCCAAGAAGTTCCCGACCATCACCAAGAAAGGCATCGTGTTCGTCTGGATGGGCGAAG
Source organism: Dehalococcoidia bacterium (assembly GCA_963577205.1). Taxonomy (GTDB): domain Bacteria; phylum Chloroflexota; class Dehalococcoidia; order Lucifugimonadales; family Australimonadaceae; genus CAUYXS01. Next base: position 7,603 of record CAUYXS010000030.1, read on the forward strand.
GCGAGCCAGTCCCTCCGGAAGAGGACATCCCGCCCGAGTTCTTTGAAGGCAAAGAGACCCAGGTCTGGACGACATTCCGTTATTGGAATTGCAACTGGATGATCGCCCTCGAAAACACATCAGACGCTCATAACGCCTTCTGGGTTCACCGCAACGCGCTTCGCGTGATGTTCTCGTCACGGGGCGCACAAGGCGGCCGGCCCCGAACTCCGCTTGGGTATCGCAGTGAAGTGGTCAACGGCAAAATGGCGGTGGTCGTCAATAACGCAGAGACGGGCAACTACTACGCTGACCCGGTCACCGGGAAAATCCCGTACAAAATGTACTACCCGCGGATAGGCGCTTACTGGCCTAAGAGTAGCTGGCGCCTATCGTGGGTCTGGGCATTCAAGCTCTTGGACCGGCTCACCGGCTCTGGTCAGCGCGGAGCGGTGCGCCAGCGCGTCAAGGACACGCTCATCCCAGACGACTGGCAGGGCGGCAGCATGCGCCTGCCAGGCATGCAGCGGCTGATTCCTCTCTACACCCGCTGGTGCGTTGCGGTTGAGAAGGACCTGACTCGCACGGTGTACACGCGGTTCCGCCGTCACAAAACCCCTGTGGGCCGCTTCTTTGCTTCCCTCAAGTACAACTTGTTCATTAACTTCCTCAGCAACTTCAACTTCTCTGACCAGGACTACGATGCCATGCGCACCACGCGATGGCAGCACCCGGAGTACCTGTCGGCGACCGACTCACACCTCGTCGCGGAACGTAGGCTGATCACCGAGCACGGGCGCGGCAATAAACGGGTCGTGGACGTAGCCGCGGTCACCACGGCAGAAGCACAGGTCGTGGAAGGACACCAGCAACTCGGCGTGGACTGGCGTGACGACTACGGCCAGGTACGCACGGCCGACGAACCAGAAGCAGCAAAGGCATAGCAGGGCGGTTAGTTCCAACTAGGAGCACAGCGTATGGGCCTCATCTCTGGAGCCAAGAAGATCGTCGGTGGCTACCCTGGTGGCTGGAAGCAGAACGCAAGAGGCTACCAAGGCAGCGCGACGCCGCCTTTCGAGCAGCCGGTAAACCCGGACGACCGCCGGACGCAAATTCCTGCGCTTGGGTATCGTGAGTACTGGTACCCGGTGGTCCCCGCCAAGGACATCGGGAAGAAGAAGCCCGTTGGCATAAAGATGCTGGGCGAGGATCTTGTCTTCTTCAAGGACAAGGACGGCGAGGTGCAGGCGCTGTGGGATTACTGCCCCCATCGCGGTGTGTACCTGTCCTTCGGCGATTGCCACTTCGAGGGTTTCGTTAGTTGCGCCTACCATGGCGCGACCTTCGACGGCGATGGTGAATGCGTGGAGTTCATCACCGAGGGACCCGACTCGAAGATGGTTGGTCGGCTGAAGGCCAAGAAGTTCCCGACCGCCACCCTGAAGGGCATGGTGTTCGTCTGGATGGGCGAAGGCGAGCCGGTTCCCATCGAAGAGGATGTCCCTCCCGAGCTCTTCGAAGACAACGAGATGGTGTTCCTGAACACCATCCGCTACTGGCACTGCAACTGGATGATCGCGCTGGAGAATCAGAGCGACGCACACAACTGCTTCTGGGTCCACCGCGACTCACTCATCCAGCTTCGGAGCCGCACAGGCGGACGCCCGAGGACGCCGATGGGCTACCACAGCACCAACGTCAAGAACGTGGCTGTCGTCGCGTCGCGAGGTGTCGAGCAGTACTACAAGGGCGAGGACGGCAAGGTCCCGTACCAGATGTACTACCCGCGCATTGATGCAAAGTGGCCGAAGCACCAATTCCGCCTGATGTGGACGTGGTTCTTCGAGATTTTCGATCGCATGAACGCGAAACGGCGGCCGTTCGACACACCCGAGGAATGGCAGGGGATGCACTTGCCCGGCATGCACCGACTCCGTTTCGGCGGGCCCAGCGTCATGTATACGCGCTGGTGCGTGCCGGTCGAGAAGGACCTGACGCGGGTGGTTTACTTCCGGTCCTACCGCATCAAAACCAAGTTGGGTCGGCTGTGGGAGCGAGTCACGTTCAAGCTGTACCGAAATTACCTGTTCCACTACAACTTCTCGGATCAGGACTACGACGCCATGCGCACCACTCGCTACCAGCATCCCGAATACCTGTCGGCGACCGACTCGCACGTCGTCGGCCAGCGCAAGCTCATGGTGGAGCACGCGCGGGGCGGTGAGAAATACCGTACGCCCGGGGTCAGCGGCACGACGACTGCTGAGCGGATGGTCGAGGATTTCAACAAGGACCTCGCCGAGGAGAAGCCGGCGATAACGAACATCACGACCGATCAAATGGCCGGCAGCTCACCGAGCGCCGGTTAATGATAATGATCTAGGCAAATTTCGTTTGAAGGAGAGGAACAAAAATGCGATTTAGAATGTTACGGATGTTGGCCCTGGTCGGGCTCATCGGCGCGTTGATCGCGGCCTGTGGCGGCGACGACCCAGCACCAGTGGCAGCGCCGGCAGCGCCGGCAGCGGCAGCGGCAGTGCCGCGCTCGACCCCCTTGCCGACGCCGACGGCGGTACCCGCCGCAGCGCCAGCCGCAGCGCCAGCCGCAGCGCCAGCCGCAGCGCCAGCACCGAGCGCCTTCGAGGCATTACTCGCAAGGGCGAAGCTCGCTGACGATAAGCAAGTCGTCGGCTGGTACGACGGAACAGCCCCGGATGTCATTCGCCTCTGGGAGAAGGAATTCGAGGCGGAGTTCGGGATCAAAATCACCGTGGCCAGCATCCCTGGCCACGCCTCCCGCGACGCGCCCATTCAGGCGCTTCAGGCATTCAAGGCCGGTAAGGCCATTGCTGATGACCAATCGGGCAATGCCGACATCCTGCTCGACCTGCTCCACGAAGGAGCGCTCCGCAAGCCGAACTGGGATGCAATCTACGGCGTAAGCCCACTGATTGAGAACTACCGTGGGGCGCTCAACCTGGAGACCAACACAGGCGCCTCGATGTCGGACTGGTGCATGACCAGCAGCTTCTACGTGTGGCCGTTGTCCTACAACTCGAACAATGTCACCGCGGCGGAACTGGACGGCATCACCTTCGACGACTTGGCATTCAACCCCATTTGGAAAGACCGCGTGATCACGGACGCACGCTTCCTGGGGGTTTACTCCTTCCCCATGGCGCCAGGCTGGGATGACCCCCGCCAGCTCGCCTGGGTGCGAGGACTGAGGGCCAATGGTGCGAAGGCCGTTTCCGGCGGCAGCACCGGCGTCGTGCAGGCACTGCTCTCCGGTGAAGGCGACATCGCTATCGCCTCTGCTACCACAACGCTACGTGAGAAAGGTAAGGGCGCACCGGTGGACTGGCACGCACCTGCCGACGGTTGGGTGCCAGGCGGCATTGGCGTGACGTGCTTCCCTCAGCTGACCACGACCAACCACGCGCTCGCTGACCTCTGGAGCGCATGGCAGGCGACGGTAGGAGTGCAGCTCCAGGCGGACACAACAGGCAGCTTCGTCACCGCGCCAGGCGTGGTCAACGACTTCACCAAGAAGCTTTCTGACCTGGGGATGGACCTCCCGGCCAACCTGGTCTACGCCTACAAGCCGGCGGACGTCGCGAACCTCGGACGTTGGCGGCAACAGGCAATCGACGCGTTCA
>CAUYXS010000031.1:0-11183 GCA_963577205.1 Dehalococcoidia bacterium
GATGCGCGCAATCTCGTCGTAGCGCAACAGGTCGTTTCGCGGCAGGAATTGGTAGCGTTCCCCATAGACCTCCGCCGGCATGCAGTAAGTGCAACGCAGGTTGCAGCGATCAGTCACCGATATGCGTAGGTCGTGGACTGGCCTACTGAGAGTATCGAGAGGTTGCGCAGCAAGCGAGGCCGTCACTCCAGTGCCTCTCTCTCGGTGGATGCGAGCACGGCGAGCCGCGCCATCAGAGCCACCGAGGCCAGCCCTCGGTGCGACAGGGCATCCTTCTCCCCAGGGCTCAGTTCGGCCATGGTCCGGCCTGCGCCGGGAACGAAGAAGACCGGGTCGTACCCGAAGCCGTTGCCCCCGGCCGGTTTGCGAGCCACCAATCCGTCGCAGTGGCCTGCGAAAGTCTCCGTCGGGCCGTTGGGCCACGCGAGCGCTAGGACGGCGATGTAGCGACACCGACGCTCCGCGTCGGGTGTCTGCCGGAGCTCGTCGAGGAGCCGCTGGGTCCGGCCAGCATCGTCCAAGCCTGGGCCGCCGTAGCGAGCGGAGAGGACGCCCGGAGCACCATCAAGGGCGTCGACTTCGATGCCGGAGTCGTCCGCCAGCGCGAGCATGCCCGCGGCCGCGGCGAACGCGCGCGCCTTGAGCACGGCGTTGGCGACGAAGCTCGTGCCGGTCTCGTCGACGTCCAGCGCGATGCCCGCATCGGCGGGCGCGACCAGCTCGACGGGCGCTGCTGCCAGCAACCGCTGGAACTCGGCGAGCTTGTGTGCGTTGTTGGTCGAGACGAGGATGCGGAGCGGTGCCACGCCGCCAATGATAGCATCGGCATCGTTGCCAGTTGGCAACCGAACCTTGATATAACTTGTATCATATTACTTTCTTCGTAACCCACAGGCGCGCGACCAGACACCGCTTGTGGCAGGTATACTCCCGCAATCCCACACTCGAAGGCAGGTCACGTGTCCACAGGGGCTCCCCACGCCGAATTGGATGCCATCCGAGCGGCCGCACTCTCAGAGCTTGAGGACGCCCTCGACGAGGACACCCTCGAGCAGTGGCGCATCGCCCACCTCGGTCGCTCCGGCAAACTAACTCTTGTTCTCCGCACGCTCGGCTCGCTCCCGGCTGAGGAGCGCCAGGCCCTGGGCGCCGCGAGCAACGAAGTCAAGGCCCTGCTGGAAGAGCGCCTCGCCGCACGACGGGAGGCGGTCCAATCCAAGGGGCTGGAGACACTGGCGGATGACGCCATCGACATCTCACTTCCCGGCCGACCCGTCCGCATCGGCCGCTACCATCCCTCCACACAGATCATGCGCGAGATCTGCGACATCTTTCAAGGCATGGGGTTCCAGGTCGTCGAAGGGCCTGAGGTCGAGTGGGATCGCTACAATTTCGAGATGCTGAACATCCCGAAAGATCACCCGGCGCGGGACATGTTCGACACCTTCTGGGTCGACGCGAACCAGGACGCCGAGGGTGGCTTCACGACACTGATGCGCACCCACACCTCGCCGATGCAGGCTCGCATTATGGAAGCCCACGATCCGCCGATCCGCGTGGTCATTCCCGGCAAGGTGTACCGGTACGAGGCCACTGACGCCAGCCACGAATCGCAGTTCCATCAAATAGAGGGCCTCGCCGTCGACAAGGGAATCACCTTCGCCAACCTCAAGCACACCATCTACGAGTTCGCTCGCCAGCTGTTCGGCGAAGGCCGCAAGGTGCGGTTCCGTTGCGACTACTTCCCCTTCGTTGAACCGGGTGTCGACGTCTCGATCGACTGCTTCAAGTGCGATGGCTCTAACCCATCGTGCTCCATCTGTCACGGCGCCGGCTGGCTCGAAATCATGGGTGCGGGGATGGTGCACCCCCGTGTGCTGAGCGCCGCAGGCTACGATCCGAGCATCTACTCGGGCTTCGCCTTTGGGATGGGGCCGGAGCGGATCGCTATGTTGAAGTACGGTATCGACGACATCCGCCACTTCCTGGCCAACGATATGCGATTCCTCAGCCAGTTCTAACCCAGGGATTAGGTCGTCCTGCAGATCATCGCCGCCCAGTCGCCGTCAATGAGCTCCTCGCTGACCGCCAACCCGGCTTCGGCGAACGCCTGCCGCACATCGGCGCTGCGCTCGGTCAGCAGGCCCGACGCCACCAGGTATCCGCCGTCGCGGAGCGCACCGCGCAGCTGAGACGCCAGTTCGATGAGGGCCTTTGCGCTGATGTTGGCCAGCGCGATGTCCGCGGCGCCAGCTTGGGCCTCGCCGTTGGGCAGAGATCCGACTACCAGCCGTACGCTTCGGCCGACCCCGTTCGCGCGGATGTTGGCGCGGGCCGAGCGAATGGCAACCTTGTCGACGTCGACGCCAAGGACGCTCTCGGCGCCGAGCTTGGCGGCGGCGATGCTCAGGATGCCGGAGCCGCAGCCGACGTCGAGCACGTTGGCGCCCGGTGCCATCAGCCGCTCTAAGCACTCCAGCGTCATTCGCGTCGTCGGATGATGCCCTGTCCCGAACGCTAGGCCAGGGTCGATCTCGATGCTTACCTCGTGCGAGGCGAGTGCTTCAGTGTGCCAAGGAGGTCGTACGACGAGGCGATCGCCGACTCTAAGCGGCGTGAAGTGGACCTTCCAGGCTGTCTCCCACTCCTGCTGAACGATTTCGCGCTCATCGCACTCGGCGCCGGGCGCGAGCTGGACAATCAGCCGGAGGCCAATCCACATCATCTCGCGGCTGCGTTGGTAGCGCTGTGAGACCGGGAGGTAGGTGCGGATGGTGGCATTGGCGGCGGGCGGTGCCGACTCGCCCTCGTCGGGGTTGAAGTCGGCGTCCTCTTCGATCACGACGCCTTTGCCGTAGCGATGAAATAGGCTCGCGACCGGCTCAACGTACTCGAAAGGAACGCGGGCGCTGATTTCCAACCAGCGGCCCTTCGCCGGCCGCTGGGGCACGGAGCTTGCCATCAGCCTAGCTGCCGCCATTGGCGCCGAAGCTGCGCCCGAGTTGTTCCAACAGTTGACGTTGTTCTTTGGTGAGATTCTCCGGCGTGACGATCCTCGTCGTGATGATTTCGTCGCCGCGCCGTGAAGACCTGCCGAGGTGCGGTACACCCTGGCCTTTCAGCCGGAACTCGGCCTCGCTCTGCGTGCCCGCCGGTACCTTGAGCATGGCGCTGCCTTCTAGCGTTGGCACCTCAATCTCGTCTCCCAGCGCCGCCTGCGGAAAAGTGAGATCAAGGTCGTAGAGCAGGTCGTCGCCCTCGCGCCGGAAGAACCGATGGGCTGCGACGTGTAGCCCGACGTACAGGTCACCGGGCGGCCCCCCGAAGTCACCGGCGTCGCCCTGCCCGCGCAGCTGGAGGCGGATGCCAGTCTCAACTCCCGGCGGGACGCCCACTTCAATCTGGTGGCTGGCTCGCTCCTTGCCGACGCCACGGCACTGAGTGCAGGGCGTATCCACGGTCTCGCCCTGCCCGTTGCAGACGTTGCACGCGGCCTCCTGGACGAACTGGCCGAAGATGCTGCGCTGCGCGCGCCGAACGCGCCCTGACCCATTGCAGTTGGCGCACCGATTCGGGCTGTGGCCTGGCTCCGACCGCTCGCCGTTGCAGCGGCTGCAGCGGTCCACACGCTTGATTTCGATGCTTTTGGTAACACCGAAAACCGCCTCGTCGAAGATGATGCGGAGCGTGGCTTGGATGTCATCGCCCGGCCGCACACGAGTACGGGACGCCGTCCCTCCTCCGAATGGACTCCCGCTGAAGAAGGCGTCGAAAATGTCACCAAAGCCGCCCAGCCCGTCACCGAAGCCTTCGGCACCCTGGGTTCCGCCGCCGGCCGCCGAAGCTACGCCAGCGTGGCCGAACCGATCGTACTGTTGGCGGCGCTCAGCGTCGCCGAGCACTTGGTACGCCGCGTTGACCTCACGGAAGTATTCGCCGGCCTCCGGGGTTTTATTACGGTCCGGGTGGAACTCCATCGCCTTCTTGCGGAAGGCGCGACGAACGTCCTCCTCCGTCGCGGCGGACGGGACTCCGAGGACTTCGTAATAGTCGCGCTTGGATGTCATGCAGGCGGTGTGCGCCCTGTGGGCGGAAACTCCTCTACGCTACCACGGAGGCGAAACGCCGGACAATGCGTTCATGCACCCAGAAACTAGGCCGTGGCCATGTCGAGACGACCGACGAGGCGGCCGAGAACCTCCGCGACATAGCGAACACTGGACACTGCCTGCGTGTAGTCCATGCGGGTCGGCCCGACCACCGCGACGACACCAGAGATACCACCACTCTTCCCGTAGCGCGACGTCACGACACTGTAGGATCGTAGTTGCTCTGCCGGGTTCTCGGCGCCAATAATGACCCGGACCTCCCCGAACGCGGGCTCCTCGGCCAGTAGCTCGCGGAGCACGTCTTCGTCCTCGACCACCTCCGCTGCCTCGCGCGCCCGGCCCGTGTCCTCGAACTCAGGCTGGCCAAGTAAGTGTCGAAGGCCATCTACGTAGGGATGCCCAACCGTGTCACCGTCTGCGACGAGCTGCGCGGCGCCGGCGACCACGGTGCTCACCAACCCGGGGATGGCCTCGTCGTTAGCCTGGTCCACGCTCCTCGTGTCCCACTGGGTGCGCATCTCCGCGGCGGTCAGGCCCGTGAGCTGCGCATTGAGCCGGTTCGCAATGGCGTAGAGCTGGGCTTGGTCCAGCGGCGAAGGGAGGCCGACCACCTGCTGCTTTACCTGCGTGCTCTCGAGGACGCACACCAGCAACGCCTCGCGCTCATGCAACTGGAGCAACTGGAGCTGTTTGAGTCTCGCCTCAAAGACCTTGGGAGGGCTGGCCACTGCCACGTTCCTGATGGACTCCGCGAGGACTCCGGCCGCAGTGCGGGCGAGGCCGTCGAAGTCCAGCCGCGCCTGGTTGATTGCTCGCTCGACCAACTCCTCGAAGCCAAGGGACGGCCGGGAAGGGCTGGACCGGCGCTCAACGTAGAAGCGGTATGCGAGGTCGGCCGGGATGCCCCCCGAGGAGGCGTGAGGCCGGTTGATGAAGCCCTGCTCCTCCAATTCCGCCATGTCGTTACGGATGGTCGCGGGACTGACGTCTAGTTTGCTGCGCCGCGCGATCTGCTGAGAAGCGACGGGCGCGGCTGTTCGAATGTAGTCGCCCACGATCAGGTCCAGGATCGCTTGACGCCGCGGACTCAGTCTTGGAGATGCGCTCGGCATGGCCTCACTCGCTAGCAGTTGGAAGACTCGACTGCTAGCGCGAATGTAGCACCGGGCTTGTGGGGGCGCAAGCGTGCATAACTACTGTTCTCGATTCCACTCAACCCCCATTTGACCTCGCGATTCTGCATACGGAAACACCACCGTTCCACTTGCACTCAGGGCCGCCAGTTAGAGATAACACGGGCTAACTGAATTTGCGGGTGCGCCTGCGTCAGTGTCGGTTCGGAGTAGGTTGCGAAGATTGTGAAAATTCTCGCAACCTTTGACCTCGGGCTTCCGAAACTGGTAGCTTCGACTGAATAGCCAACAAACAGGGAGGGTCGTCCATGGTTTCATCCTCAGGAGTCCGTATCAAGGAACTCCGCCGCACATACGGCTTTGAAGAAGTCGCCATCGTGCCGGGAGATGTGACCACCAACCCCGAACTCTCTGTTACCAACCTCAAGATAGGCCCCTACCAGTTTACGACCCCTGTACTCGCGTCAGCGATGGACGCGATCGTCGACCCTAACTTCGCGGGTCTCATGGCCAGATTAGGCGGCCTTGGCGTCATGAACCTCGAGGGCGCCTACACTCGCTACGAAGACCCCTACGCCGCGCTCGCCGACGTCTCCAACGCCCCTAAAGAAGGCGTTACCGAAGTCCTCCAGCGCGTTTACGCAGAGCCGCTGAAAGACCATCTCATTGCCCAACGCATCAAGGAAATCAAGGCTACAGGCGCCGTCTGCGCCGTATCTGTAACTCCACAGAACGCCAAGCGCCTCAGCCCTATCGCGGTCGAGGCTGGCGCCGACATCATCGTCGTGCAGTCGACCGTCACCACGGCCCGGCATATCTCGAACAGTTACCACGGCCTGCGCTTCTCAGAACTCATGCCTCTGATCAGCGTTCCGGTGGTCGTCGGCAACTGTGTCACGACCAGCGCAGCCTTGGAACTGATGGAACAAGGTATCGACGGACTTCTTGTGGGGGTTGGGCCTGGCGCGGCTTGCACGACTCGTGATGTCACTGGCGTTGGGGTCCCACAGGTGAGTGCGACGCTTGACGTCGCAGCCGCTCGCGACGAGTTTGTGGAACGAGGAGGCAAGTACGTCGCGGTCATCACTGACGGCGGCATCCGGACCGGCGGGGATCTCTGCAAGGCCATTGCCGCCGGCGCTGACGGCGTCATGATCGGCACGCCCTTCGCCCAGACATTCGAAGCTCCTGGAAAAGGCTTCAACTGGGGGATGGCGAGCCCGCACCCGGCCCTACCACGCGGGACCCGCATCAATGTCGGCGCGGTTGCCAGCCTCGAGCAAGTCCTTTTCGGTCCGAGCCACCGGACGGACGGCACCCAGAACCTGATCGGGGCTCTCAAGATCTCCATGAGCATGGTTGGTGCGCAGACCATCGAAGAGTTCCACGAAAAGGCCGAGCTCGTGGTAGCTCCGACCATCGCCACCGAAGGCAAGTCCTTCCAACGCGCCGGCCGGATCTAGCGCGAACCGCCTGAGGACCCGCCTCGACGCGCCTCGCTGGCGTGCAGGCCTGCCTTGACCACGTGTGAACGCGCGCGGTAGCCTGGATATTGCCATCTACCCAAGCAAGGGAGGTGAGCGTGAGCCACGAACTGCGAGTGCCCAGCCGCTGGGATCCAACCCGGACCAAGACGGCAACGTGGGCAGCCAGCACGCCTAGGGACGCTTTTCCACAGGCTCGCGCGAAAGCGCGATGAACAACACACTGACCGACGTCACGGGCGTCGAAGTTGGACATAGTACCGACGCCGAAAACGGCACCGGCTGCACTGTTGTGCTTGTACGCGGCGGCGCCGTTGGGGGCGTCGACGTGCGCGGGGCCGCGCCTGGCACCCGCGAAACCGACGTGCTGCGCGCGGAGAACAACGTCGATCGCGTGCATGGCATTGTGCTCAGCGGGGGCAGCGCCTACGGGCTGTCGACCGCGTCGGGTGTCATGCGCTACCTAGAAGGGCAGGGCGTCGGGCACCGGGTCGGGCCCCACATCATTCCCATCGTGCCCGCCGCCATTCTCTTCGACCTGGGCATCGGCTCATCTGAAGTTAGGCCAGGAGAAGCGCAAGGCTTGGCGGCTGCGGAAGCCGCCTCCACGAAGGCCGTGGCGCAAGGCTCGGTAGGCGCCGGGACCGGGGCCACCGTCGGCAAAGCGCTGGGCCGTGGTGCGGCCATGAAGGGCGGCCTCGGCTCTGCGAGCCTCGACATGGGGAGCGGTGTCGTCCTGTCGGCGCTGGTGGCCGTGAATGCGGTCGGAGGGGTCATGAACCCCAACACTGGCAGCCTCATCGCGGGCCCCCGCGACGAGGCCGGCGTCGTCCTGGACAGCATCGCGGTCTATGCTGACCCGGAGTACGGCATACGCTCGCGTATGAATGCACCGCAGCCTCTCGGCAACACGACTCTGGCTGTGGTCGCGACATCCGCTGTGCTCACGCGTGGGCAGGCGAACCGGCTCGCGACCGTAGCCCAGGACGGGCTTGCTCTGGCCATCCGCCCCTGCCACACACTGCACGATGGCGATACCGTCTTTTCGCTGGCGACCGGAGCCGTAGACGCACCCGACGAAGTGCCCCGCCTGTACGCGCTCGTCGCCGCGGTTGTCGCACGCGCCATCGTCAACGCAGTTACGTACGCGACGGGCCTTCATGGCTACCCTTCGGCCCGCGAGGTGGGTAGTGTCTGAGCCGCTACTGCGGGTCGCATTCATTGGCGCCGGCAAGGCCGGGACGACGCTGGCGCACGGCCTGCGACGCGCGGGTTACCCCGTGGTCGCCATCGCCAGCCGAACTGAGGCTTCAGCCGAGCGGCTGGCCGCCATAATCCCGGGCGCTGAGGCGTTCGGCGCGCAGGCGGCTGCCGACGCCGCGGACTTGGTCTTCGTGACGGTACCAGACGATGCCATCGCCGCCGTGACGGCCGGCATCGCCTGGCGTCCTGCCCAGGCGGTGGCCCACGTCAGCGGCGCGCTTGACCTCGTGCCGTTGGACGCGGCCCGTGACGCTGGTGCCAGCGTTGGCTCCCTGCACCCAGTGCAGACGCTGCTGGGAACGGCCAGCGACTCGTTGGAGGGCGTGACCTTCGGCATCGAGGCAGAGGGCTGGTTGCGAGAGCAGCTGTTGGCGATGGCGGATCGGCTTGGGGGCACCGGTATCGACGTGCCGGCTAGCGCGCGGGCGCTCTACCACGCCGCTGCGGTCATGAGCTGTGGCTACGTGACGGCGCTGCTGCATGACGCCGCGGCCCTTTGGGTCCGCGCTGGACTCGACGCTGATGTCGCCGTGGCCGCGCTGGGCCGGATGGCCGAGGCGACGGCGGCGAACGTGCGTGCCGTCGGGCTCTACTCCGCCCTCACCGGACCCATCGCCCGGGGCGACGCAGCGACGGTCCTGGCCCACCTTGATGCTATTGACCGCGCGGCGCCGGATATCAGCGAATCCTACGTGGCGAACGGCCGACGGATGGCGGTGCTGGCTGGTAAGTCCGACAAAACGGATCCGAGCACCTGGCAGGCGCTCTTTGCCCGAGCGCAGGAGGAATAAGGATGCGAGTTCGGACTCTCAAGTTTGGCGAAATGAAGCAGGCCGGTGAGCGCATCCCCTGCCTAACCGCATACGATTACCCAACGGCGCGCTTAGCGGACGCCTCGGGGGTCCCGCTGATCCTCGTCGGCGACAGCCTCGCCAATGTCGTGCTCGGCTACGAATCCACCGTTCCAGTCACGATGGATGAAATGCTCCATCACACCAAGGCGGTCGTACGTGGTAGCGAGAACGCGCTTATTGCAAGCGACATGCCGTTTATGAGCTACCAGATCAGCCCAGAAGAGGCCCTGCGCAATGCCGGACGCCTGCTCCAAGAAGCCGGGGCCCAGGCCGTCAAGCTCGAGGGCGGAGCAGCAATTGCGCCGACGGTGAAGCGGCTCGTCGATGCGGGCATCCCCGTCATAGGGCACCTGGGCCTGACACCGCAGTCGGTCCATCAGCTCGGCGGCTACCGAGTCCAAGGCCGGTCACTGTCTGGCGCGCGCAAACTGGTGCATGACGCGGAGCTGCTGGAGGAGGCCGGAGCATTCGCTGTGGTACTGGAGACGGTGCCTGCCGAGGTTGGCAAGGCGGTCACCGAGCGACTTGGCATCCCCACCATCGGGATAGGCGCAGGGGCGCACTGCGACGGCGAAATACAAGTCCTCCACGAAATCCTAGGACTGATCGACGGCCGGCCGAGGAAGCATGCCAAGCTCTACGCAGACCTCAACGCAGTCATCAGCGATGCACTTTCCCGTTATGTAACGGAGGTTCGTGGCGGAACCTTTCCCGGCGAAGAGCAGTCATTCTCGCTCGACGATGGCGTCCTGCGTGACCTGCTGGGCGGCCTAGGCTCTCGCGAATGGAGCAGCTGATCACAATCGCCGCGTTCGCGGCGTACTGTCGCCAGGCGCGCAGACCCCTGGGCCTCGTGCCCACCATGGGCGCACTCCACGCAGGCCACGCGCGGTTGATCAGTCGCGCCCGCGCGGAGTGCGCCACTGCCGTCGCCACGATCTTCGTGAACCCGGCCCAGTTCGCCGAACCCAACGACTTCGCGGCGTATCCGCGTGATCTGCCCGCCGACCTGGCGACCCTCGAAGCCGCCGGAGTTGACGCCGTGTTCATCCCGGGCGCCGAGGAGGTCTATCCCTGTGGCCACGCCACCGCGGTCCATGTGGCGGGGCCGGCGATCCCCCTAGAGGGCGATGCGCGGCCCGGCCACTTCGACGGCGTCGCGACCATCGTCGCGAAGCTGCTCATCGCGGCTGGGGCCGATCGGGCCTACTTCGGGCAGAAGGACGCCCAGCAGTTGGCCGTCGTGCGACGGCTGCGGCTCGACCTGGGCGTGCCCACCGCGATCGTTGCCGTACCAACCGTGCGCGAGCCTGACGGGCTCGCCCTGAGCAGCCGCAACACGCTGCTCAGCCCAGAGCAGCGTGCCCTTGCATCGGTACTGCATAGTGCACTTCAAGTAGGGGCCGACTGTTTCGTGGCAGGCGCCAGGGACCGCGAGCTCGTCGAAGCCGCGAGTCGCGCGGTCCTCGATCGCGAGCAGGCCCACCTGAGTGTCGACTACGTGGCTCTCGTGAGCCCCGACAGCATGGCTCCTTGGAAAAGCGGCCCAGCGCTGCTTGCGGGGGCGGTCCGCTTGGGCCCCGTTCGGCTCATCGACAATCTACTTTTGGGTGATCCGCAGTCATAGGAATGAAGAGAACCTCCTCTCGTCGGTTGCTGCTGTTCGGTGCTAGACTGCTCGTAGGGCGGCAAGATAGTCATGGACTTTCTCAGACACCACGAGCCACCAGATGTCCGTACCCCCGTTTTCCTCTTCGCCTTCGCTGGGTGGGCCGATGCGGCCGAGTCCGCGACGCACGCGCTGCGCTACTTGGTGAAGCGCCTCGGCGCGGCCAAGTTCGCGGAGATCGACCCGGAGGAATTCTACGACTTCACCCAGGTGCGCCCACACACCGGGTTCGACTCCGACGGCAACCGTCGCATCACCTGGCCCGCCAACGAGTTCTACTACCACCGCAACGCGCTGGATGGCGAGGACTTGGTGGTCTTTATCGGGATCGAGCCGAGCCTGAAGTGGCGCACCTTCACTCAGTCTCTGGTCGGGGTGATCAAGGACCTCAACGTCTCGCGAGTGCTCCACGTTGGCGCACTGCTCGACGCGGTGCCCCACACGCGGGACACCCGCATCAGTGGGACAGCCACGAGCCCCGAACTCCAGGAGCTGTTGCAGGGCGTTGAGATTCGCCGCTCCCGGTACACGGGGCCGACCGGCGTGACCGGCGTACTAATGGACGCACTGCGGCAAGACAATGTGCCTTGTGTGAGCCTCTGGGGGCATGCTCCACATTACCTCCAGGTGTCGCCGAACCCTAAGGTGAGCCTGCGGCTGCTCCAGGCCGT
>CAUYXS010000032.1:0-11010 GCA_963577205.1 Dehalococcoidia bacterium
ACGACCAGAGCCCGGCCCATCGCCGCGGCGATGGGCCGGGCGTTCTTGGAGATGGACGACATCCACTGGTCCCTGCCGCAGCCTATGTACCAGCCGTGAGCGCCTCGACGATGAGGCGAGAGCGTTGCTCGCGAGTTCTTGGCCGGCCAACCGCGCGCGGGTCATCGCGGACTTCTACCGGAGGCTGGAGCAGCCCTGCCGAGGCTGCCGTCGCGCCAACGTCCGCTCACTCCTCGCGCTCCAGCAGCGAAGGATATAGGGCAGCCGGAGTAGCCGCCAGGTTCGGGGCGAGGCGCCGGCTGCCCTCACCTCCCGCATCTCAGTGAAAAGGAATTACTAGGGCCTTTCGAAGGGGGCCGCTAGAGCGCCTGGCGCCCTTCGAAAGCCCTGGCTAGAGTCAGGTCATCGGCATATTCAAGATCGCCGCCGACAGGCAAGCCCCGCGCCAGGCGGGAGATTTGCTCGACGAGCGGCGAGGCCAGCTGTTGGATGTACATGGCCGTGGCCTCGCCCTCTACGTTGGGGTTCGTCGCGAGAATGACTTCGCGCACGGTGCCATCGGCCAGGCGGGCCAGCAGCTCCCGAATGCGCAGGTCATCGGGCCCGACCCTGCTCATCGGGTCGATGGCGCCGTGCAGTACATGGTAGAGGCCGTGGTGGACGCCGGAACGTTCCATGGCGAGCACGTCCAGCGGTTCCTGCACGACACATATCAGCGAATGGTCACGGCCTGGGTTCGCGCAAATGGAGCAGGGATTACTTTCCGTGATGTTCTGGCAGTGCACGCAGAAAGTTGTGCGCTCCTTGACCGACACGATCGCGTCGGCAAGGGCCGCGGCCTCGTCCATGGGCATGCGGACAAGCCAGTAGGCGAGCCGCTGTGCCGACTTGGGTCCGATGCCCGGCAGCTTGTTGAACTGCTCGATGAGCCGGGCGATCGGCGCTGCCAGCGATGGGTGGGCCGACGTGGGGCCTTCCGTCATCCCTACCCGAGCCCCGGGATGCCGAGGCCGCCGGTGATCGAGCCCAGCCGCTCGCCGGCCATGGCCCGCGCTTTGTCCAGCGCCTCGTTGGCGGCCGCAAGGACGAGGTCCTGTAGCATCTCGACGTCTTCGGGGTCGACAGCCACCGGATCGATGGTGACTGAGGCGATGCTCTGCTTGCCCGTGGCGACGACCTTGACGGCCCCGCCGCCCGCAGATGCCTCGACGGTCTCCGAGTCCAGTTCTTCCTGTGCCTTAGCTATCTGCGCCTGGATCTGCTGGGCTTGCTTCAATAGATCGCGATTCCCCTTTGGCTGGGGCTGCTTCCATCGCATGGGGTGTCTCCTCCGGCGCCGCGGTCTCATCCGCGGCATCCGAGACCACCTGACCGCCCAGGCTCATCGCCGCGCGGACCAGAGGGCCGGGTTGGGCGCCGGCGCTTGGATTTGTACCGGCTTCGGTCGTTTCGATGCGGAACGTGTAGTTTCCGCCGAGCGCCTCGCCGAGGACGCCCTCGGCTGCCAGCCGGGACGCGGGGTCGGTGAGTTCCTCTTGGAGCCGCTCGCTGTTGGACTGGTGCGGAAAGCGTACCACCAGTGCATTGCCGTCGAGATGATGCTCGCGGGAGCTACGCAAGAGCGCCGCGATGTCGTACTTCTTGCGTGGCAAGCGGCTCATGGCGCGCAGAATGGCGGGCCATGTGGCCGCCAGCCGCTCGTCAGGCGGCGCGGACGGGTCGAGGACCGAAGGAGCTGCCGCGCCGTTGGCCTGGCCGCCGTACTCGCGCCCTTCGGCTGGTGCTGGCGGCCGAGCCTCGAGGGGGGCGGCTGAAGTTCTTTCCGGTGGCGGGCGACTGGGTCGAGCCTCAGGGGACGGCGAAGCCCCTGCCGTCGCTGACTGGCCTGTTGAGGCACCCCGTACCGGCGCCAGGATCGCGGCACGGGAGGACTCGGGTTCCAGGCTCAGCTCGACAGTGGCAAGCTCCAGCGGCAGAGGCGACGGCTGGTCGTGACGCAGCGAGACGGCACCAAACACACGCAGCGCCCGCATGATCTGCTCCAGCAGCACGCGAGGGGCGAGCCCGCCAAGCTCCGCCTGCGCCTCCTTGGAAATATCAATAGCGTCGCGAACGCCGCTCTTCAGCAGCAGGCTTGCCCGGAGCAGGTCGACGGTCATGCGATGCAGCGGTCGGAGGTCGAGGCCCTCCGACGCCGTGGCGTTGATGATTTCGAGGGCCTGCGCCGTATTGCCGGAAAGCAAGTGCTTAACCAACGCGATGGCTCGCTCCTCGCCCGCGATGCCCAGCAGCTCCCGTACCTGTTCGAGCGTGACCTGGACGCCGAACGACGTGATGAGTTGGTCAAGCAGATTTGTTCCATCCCTGAGGCTCCCGCCTGCGGCGCGAGCGATGGTGTGCAGCGCTTCGGATTCGGCGTTGATGCCCTCGCTCGCTGCGATCTCGGCCAGCCGCTCGGCGACGTCGGCCGTTGAGATGCGCCTGAAGTCGAAGCGTTGGCATCGCGAGATGATAGTGGCAGGGAGCCGGTGGGGCTCGGTGGTCGCAAGGATGAAGATCGTGTTTGGCGGTGGCTCCTCCAGCGTCTTCAGGAAGGCGTTGAAGGCGTCGGGGGTGAGCGCGTGGGCCTCGTCAATGATGTAGACCTTGTACCGACCCTGGCTCGGCGCGAAGCGGACCTTTTCCCGCAGGTCGCGCATCTCGTCAATTCCGCGGTTGGACGCCGCGTCGATCTCGATGAGGTCGACGAATGCGCCCTTGTCGATGGCGATGCAGATGGCGCAGGTGCCATCTGGGTCGCAGGCGCCGGCCTCGCGGCCTAGGCAGTTGACGGCCTTCGCCACGACCCGCGCAGTGGAGGTCTTGCCGGTGCCTCGCGGCCCGCAGAAGAGATAAGCGTGCGCCAGCCGGCCGGTGGCGACGGCCTGGCACAGCGTCTTCGTTACCATCGGCTGGCCGACGACATCTGTGAAGCGTGGCGGCCGCCACTTGCGGTAGAGGACTTGGCTGGTCACGAGGGCGACCCCATGGCGAAGATCTGGGCAAGTGCCTCGTTCTCCAGCCCCTGCATCGCCACTGTCTCCTCCGGCTCCGCGTGGTCGTGCCCCAGCAGATGGAGCACGCCGTGGACGACGAGGAGGGCGAGCTCACGGTTGATCGCAACGCCACGCTCCGCCGCCTGTGCCGCCGCCCGTTGGTGGGAGATCACCACTTCGCCTAGCGACTCTTCCTCCGGTGTCTCGGGGAAGTCGAAGCCTGGCTCTTCTTGGCCTTCTCCGGTGCGTCCGAAAGCTAGGACGTCGGTCGGCTCGTCTAGGCCACGGAATCGGTGGTTGAGGTCGTGAAGCGTGGGGTCGTCAGCGACGACGATGCTGGCCCCGGCCGAGCCCTTCGGATCACCGATGGCGAGCGCGGCCAAGGCGACTTTGCGAAGCCAAGTGGCCCCGGCCGTGGCCTGGTAAGCGGGGAGGACGTTTACGTCTATCGTGCGCTTCGGCATAGGGACTCCGGCGGCCCGAATCATATCACTCGTGCGGGCTCGAAACGGCACCGCCGATGGCAACATGCCTTCCCCTGAACGCCGTTATGATGGCTGCTATAGTTGGCGCTTATTGGCCAAAGGAGGTGCGGATGTCGACCAGTGTCTCGGACTTTGTGAGGCAGTTGCTGGACCGCAACGAGCCGTACCTGCTCGGCGCGCTGGAGGGTATTGACCCCGACATGCTGCATCGCCAGCCTGGCCCCGAGTCCAACAGCATCGCCTGGCTGGTGTGGCACCTCAGCAGGGTGCAGGACAACCACGTCTCCGCCATGGCGGGCCGAGACCACGTCTGGATCACCGGGGGCTGGGTGGAGCGGATGGGCCTTGGCCTCGATCCCATGGATCGGGGTCGAGGGCACACGCCGGAGCAGATTGCGGCGTTTCGTGTGCCGAGTGTCAGTGCGCTAATGGACTACTACGAGGCAGTGCGCGACGCCACCGGTACGTTTTTGGATGAAATGGACGACGCAGCCTTGGAGCGCCAGGTCCCCGCCGTGAGCGGAGATGGGACAGTCCCGTTGGCGCAGCGCCTCGAGATGACGCTGGCCGATGGCCTCCAGCACACAGGGCAGGTTGCCTACCTGCGCGGCTTGTTCGAAGGGCGAGGCTGGCTTGCTGTCTGACCAGATTGCCAGCATGCTGGCAATCTGGGGCCGGCTCGGTAAACAAGACGAGGGAGGACGACATGGAAGGCGCCGCGCTCATTGCGCAAGGGCTCGACCGGATCGCTGGCTCGTTGGAGCGCTCGCTGACGGGCGTCTCCGTCGATGAACTCTGCCGCGTGCCTGGCGAGGGCACCAACTCCATGGCCTGGCTGGCCTGGCATCTCACCCGAGTGCAGGATGACCACCTGATGAACCTGGCCGGCCGTCCGCTGGCGTGGGCGGAAGAGGGCTGGCACGAGCGCTTCGGCATGCCGGCTGAGAACGACTTCGGCATGGGCTGGCCGCCCGAGCAGGTACAGGCCTTCACCTGCGAGTCGGCCGAGGTGCTGCTGGCACATCATCGTGCCGTCCTCGCGCGCTCCAAGGCGTACCTGACCACCGTGACCCCCGGCGACCTTGACCGCGTGCTGGACGAGCCGCAGTGGGACCCCCGCCCGACCGTCGGCGTGCGACTGGTGAGCGTCATCAGCGACAACACGCAGCACGCCGGCCAGATCGCCTACCTGCGGGGCCTCTTCGGTGGCTACGGCTGGCAGCGAAGCTAGCGACGGCCACGGCCGTCACCGATTTCGATGACTCCGCTGGTTCCCGGCGTGATCCGCATAGTCTATGCCCTTATCTCGAATTCACGGAGCAGCACATGGAAGCCAACGAGTTCTTCCTGACGGCACTGTCGCGGTCCGAAGGCACGCTCAAGCGCGCTCTCGACGGCTTATCACCTGAGGACCTGCGGGCGCAGCCCGCGGGCACGGGCAGCAACCCCATCGGCTGGCTGACCATGCACCTGACGCGGGTGCAGGACGGCTGGTTGTCCCGAGCGCAAGGGATGGACTCCGAATGGGACGATGCGGGCTGGGGCGCCAAGTTCGGCATCCAGGGCGAGGCCCCGCAGTGGTCGCCCGAGAACGTCCATACCTTTGACCCGAAGAACGCAGAGACATTGATGGCCTACTGGACGGCGGTCAAGGCCCGGACCGATCGGTACGCCGGCAGCCTGAAGGCGGCGGACCTCGACGATGAGTTGCCGGTCGGTCGGCCGGGTGCCCCGCCTATGACCATCGCGCAGGTGCTCGCGCTCATCCTCGGTGACAACGTGCAGCACATCGGGCAGATCGCCTATCTGCGCGGGCTGGTCAAGGAGCAAGGCTGGTACTAGCTAGGGGATAGAGGAACGGGCGGTGCTTCATTAGGGCCGGTTGGCGCTGGCTCGACCATGGCTGGCTCACGCCCTTCGCGCACCAACGGCATCAGCACAACCATTGCGCCGACAAGCGACGACAGCGTGAGAATGCCGACGCCCAGCTCGCCGGTGACGTCGCGCACCACGCCCAGCAGGAACGGCCCGCTGAAACCGCCGACCTCGGCGATCGCGTAGAACAAGCCCGCCGCTGCCCCCATGCGGCGCACGCCGACGCCAGGCGTCTCCATGAGGATTAGCATCACGATGGGTACCATCGGGCTGCGCGCGACGGCGAAGAGCATGAGCGCGCCGACTTGGCTCGGTCCCGCCAGCAGCACCAGCCCGTAGCCGCTGGCCGCCGAGCTGACGAGGAGCCCGGCCATGACGTAGCGGCGATAGCCTTGACGGGCGAGGCTTGGGATGGCGAAGAGCCCCAGCGCGCCCACCATGGTGGCGCCCGCGACCCATGCGCCAGCCTGCGCCGCAGTCATCCCGCCGTCGCTCAGCAGCGTGGGCAGCCAGTTCTGAAGTCCGTGGCTCATGAGGAACGTGACCAGCGCTAGTGCCAGAACGATGCGCACGTTGCGCAGCCGGAGCAGCGCTCGGGTGGTACTCCTTTCGCCGGCATCACGCAGCCGGTCCGGGGACGCGGACGGAGCGTCGCGGGCGAACAGCCACCAGGCCACCAGTACCACGAGAACGATGGAACCATAGACCCACGCGATGCCTCGCCAGGTGCCGGTCACCGGCTCGACGAAGCTGGCGGCGGTGGCCAGCGCAAAGGCCACGCCGGTCAGTGGCCCGGTGTTGTAGATGCCCGCCGCTAGTCCGCGCTCGTTGCCGCGAAACCACTGCGAGACGACCTTGGGCGCTCCGGTGGAAATGATGGGCCCACCTAAGCCGAACAGCGCGACCGCGCCGAACAGCGTGAAGAAGTCCACGGCTGCGGCCCGCAGCACCAGCGAGAGCCAGATGACTAGCAGGCCCGCCCCCACGGAGCGGCGAACGCCGAAACGGTCGACGGCCGCGCCTAGTGGCGACGCCGTCCCGATGTAAATCAGCTGCCAGGCGCCCAGCACCAGCCCCATTTGCGTGCTGGATATGCCCAAGTCTTCGGTGATTGCGCCGACCAAGGGCGGCAGGCTTCCTGCGGTGATGCCGAACGAGACGTAGGCCAGCCACGTCAGGCCCAGCATGAGCCAGCGGCCTGAGATATTGGGGGTGAGGGTCGGATTTATTCGTGCCATAGAAAAGCGAACGGTGAGGGCGCGGAGTGCATGCTACGGCAATGCCCCCGCGAGGAACCCTCCGCCACCTCCTCGGCTACAATGCGGCATAGGCCATCCGGGAGCCCTCTATGCCACTGCTTTACGAAAGCGTCCGCAAGGCTGCGAACCTCGCCGAGCGCGAGCTCGCCGACATCACCGACAAGCTGCGCCGCCACGTCGACGGCGAGGTCCGTATGGACCGCTACAGCCGCGCGCTCTATTCCACGGATGCCTCGATCTACCAGATGGAGCCCGTCGGCGTCGTCGTACCGCGAACGGCCGACGACGTTGAGGCAACGATCCGCGTCGCGCGAGAGTACGGGGTGCCGGTCCTGCCGCGCGGAGGCGGCACGGGCCTGGCTGGCCAAACCACGAACCACGCGATCGTCATGGACTTCTCCAAGTACATGCGAAACGTGGTCGAGGCCCAACCGGAGGAGCGGTGGGCGCGAGTGCAGCCCGGCATCGTCAACAACCATCTGAGCGCCGCTATGCGACCTCACGGCCTGATGTACGGGCCAGACCCGGTCACCAGCGCCCGCGCGACCGTTGGTGGCGGCATCGGCAACAACTCCTGCGGCTCTCATTCGGTTATCTACGGCAAGACGCTGGACCACATCCTTGAGATCGATGCCGTGCTGTCCGATGGCAGCCGTGCCCACTTTGACGCCACCGGCGGACACGAACTAGAGCGCCGGATGTCGCTGGACACGCTCGAAGGCAGGCTTTATCGCGAAGTCCGGCGCATCGCCTACGAACACCGCGACGAGGTCGAGCGGCGATTCCCCAAAATTCTGCGCCGTGTCTCCGGCTACAACCTCGATGACTTCGTGAACGACGCGCCTATGAACCTCACGCGTATGGTCGGCGCCTCGGAGGGCACGCTAGTGGTGGTAACCGAAGCGAAGGTCAATCTCGTCCCTGTCCCCACCATGCGCGGCACGGCCGCCATCCACTTCCGCGGGCTGGTGGAGTCCATGGAGGCGACCGTTGCCATCCTCGAGCACGGCCCGTCCGCGGTTGAGATGATCGGTGAACTCATCCTCCGCAACTGCCGGGTTAACCCCGGCTACCGCCACCTGCTTGACTGGGTGCAGGGTGAGCCCGAGGCTCTGATCTTCGTCGAATTCTACGGAGGCTCGGCGCAGGAGATCGACGCGAAGCTAGATGCGCTCAAAGCCGACCTGGGCCGCCGCAGCCTGGGCTACGCTACCGTAACTTCCAGCGAGCCAGCGCGGCAGCGCCACATGTGGGAGTTGCGCGAGGCGGGGCTGGGCATGGCCATGGCCATCAAGGGCGACGCCAAGCCCCTCGCCTACGTCGAGGATACGGCGGTGTCGCCCGAGCTGTTACCGGAGTACGTGGCGCGCTTCGAGGAGATCGTGCAGGCGCACGACACCGAGGCGGCGTACTACGGGCACGCGTCGACCGGCTGCCTGCATATCCGGCCCATTGTCAACGTGAAGACCGCCGATGGGCTGGCGAAAATGGAAAGTATCGCGAACGACGTCGCCGACCTGGTGCTGGAGTTTGGCGGTTCGCTGTCCGGCGAGCATGGGGACGGCATCGTCCGAGGGGCCTTCACCGAGAAAATGTTCGGCACCGAGCTCTACGAGGCCTTCAAGCAGATCAAGCAGGCGTTTGACCCCGACGGGATCATGAACCCGGGAAAGATCATCGAAACACCGCAGATCGGAGAGGTGCTCCGGCTCGGCCCCGAGACCCGGAACATGGAAGTACCCACTTTCATGGATTTCTCGGCCGACGGTGGCTTCGCGGGTCATGTCGAGCTCTGCAACGGGCAGGGCGCCTGCCGTCGCACCGACGGAGGCATGTGCCCGTCTTACATGGTCACGCAGGAAGAAGAGCACTCCACTCGTGGGCGGGCGAACCTGCTACGGATGGTGCTGTCGGGCAAGCTGCCCCCCGCCGAACTGAAGGGCGACCGCTTGCAGTCCGCATTGGACCTGTGCGTTGAGTGCAAGGCCTGCAAGGCGGAGTGCCCGTCCAACGTAGACATGGCCAAGTTGAAGGCCGAAGTGTTGGCAAAGTTCTACGAAGGCCGGCGCGTGCCGTTGCGGGTGCGGGCCTTCGCCAACGTTGCCACTCTCAGCCGCATCGGCCAGCGCTTCGCCCCCGTCGTCAACCTCCTCTCGCGGTTGCCGGTCATCCGGCAGCTGGCAGCCAACTTCCTAGGCATCTCCCGTGAGCGCCCGCTGCCCGAGCTCGCCGCCCAGCGCTTCTCGGCCTGGTTTCGTGCGCGCGCGCCCCGCCCCGTCGAGGCTCCGCGCGGGGATGCGGTCTACTTCAACGATACGTTCACCGAGTACATGTACCCCGAGGTTGGCCAGGCCGCCGTCGCGGTGCTGGAGGCCCTCGGCTACCGCGTGACGGTGGTCGACCAGAAGCGCTGCTGCGGACGCCCGGCCATCTCCAAGGGTCAGCTGGCGCTGGCCAGGGGCTGGGCCGTCGAGAACGTCGCAGCCCTTCTCCCTTACGCTACGCGGGGCGTGCCCATCGTCGGCACGGAGCCGTCGTGTCTGCTGACCCTGCGCGACGAGTACCCAGATCTACTCCAGAGCGAGGAAGCCGGCATTGTCGCCTCGCAGGCGGTGATGCTGGACGAAATGCTGGCCTCGCTGCTCGCAGCCGGAGAGGACGTCACGTCGATCTTCGGCTGCGACCTGACGGCTGAGATTCAAGTGCACGGCCACTGCCACCAGAAGGCCATCGTGGGCGCGGGACCGACCATCGCCGCGCTGAACGCGGTGCCGGGCTACACAGCCGAGCTCATCGACTCGCCCTGCTGTGGGATGGCAGGCACTTTCGGCTTTGAGAAAGAGCACTACGAGATTTCCCGGTTGATGGGTGAATTCAAGCTTTTCCCCGCGATCGAGGCCGACGCCCGGCGCGACTGGGCCGTTGCCGTCAGCGGCGTCTCCTGCCGGCAGCAGATCGACCACTTCACGTCCAAGCGCTCGCGGCATGTTGCCGAGTACCTGGCCGACGCGCTGAAGCGCTAGCCGCCGTGACCTCCAGCGACAAGGCTCAAGCCGTTCGCCGCCAGGTGGAGCAGCTTATGGTCGACAACCTCAAGACCGGGATCGACCGCTCGACTGGATTCCGCTATCGGTTCCTCTGTCCTTCGAAGGACGAGTATCGCTGGCAGTGGTTCTGGGACTCATGCTTCCATGCCATCGCCACCGCGCATGTTGATCCTGAACTCGCCACCGACGAGCTGCGCGCGTTGCTGGCGCGCCAGGACGACGACGGCTTCATCGGCCACATCAACTATTGGGGATCGCGACGCCCAACCCTGCACGACGCCTGGATCAGCCTCCAGAGTAACAATCCGCTGTTCCCCAAGCACAGCGCGATGATCCAGCCGCCCATGCTGGCGCAGGCCGTCGAGCGCGTTTGGGAGCTAACCGGTGACGCGGCGATGCCGTTGCCGTTCATGGAGCCGCTGGACCGCTACCATAATTGGCTGGCGACCAACCGCGCGTCGGGTGAGGACAGTCTCTTGGCCATCGTCTCGCCCTACGAAGCAGGAACAGACCAATCACCTGCGTACGACTCGACCATGGGCGTAAAGAGTCCGCGGCCGAACCGGTGGGGGATGGGCGGCAGGGATCGCTACTTGGACGTACGCAACGCTCTCCTCGGGCATGACTCGGCGCGGCTGTTGGCCAAGGGTCGGTTCCACGTCAAGGACCCGCTGGTGAACGCGCTCTACGCCGACTCGTTGGCGACCATGGCACGCCTGCACCGGGCGCAAGGCTCCGTCATGGTCGCTGGGGCCTACGCCGAGCAGGCGCAGCGCGTCACCGACTCGATCGTCGCGAACCTCTACGCAAGAGAGCATGGCGCATTCTTTGCCCTGAGCGGACACGAAGAGCGGCGCACTGAACCACTGGTGGTGAATGGCCTCGTGCCGCTGCTGCTCAAGGGCCTGCCCGCCGACGTCGCTAGCGAGGTGGTCGAGCGAACGTTGCATGATGCCGGGCGCTTTTGGCTGCGCTACCCCGTGCCGTCGGTCGCGGCCACGGAGCCGTCATTCGACCCGCGTGGGCACAGGCTCATCTGGCGCGGGCCGACGTGGGTGAACACCAACTGGATGATCTGGCGGGGACTGCGGCGCCACGGCTACGACGACCTAGCGGCGACACTGGCGGGGCGCACCGTCGATATGGTCGTGAAGTCAGGGATGCGCGAGTTCTACAACCCACTGAACGGCGACGGCCTAGGGGCAACGTCCTTCGGGTGGTCTGCGCTGGCCTTGGACATGCTGGACGGCTAGCCTGCGTCGGGGCTACGAGCGCATAGAACCGTCCTCTCCCCTTCCTTTCCTTCCTC
>CAUYXS010000033.1:0-10792 GCA_963577205.1 Dehalococcoidia bacterium
CGCGGCCGCTGCGAAACACGGAGCCCAGCAGCGCGCCGAAGATCAGCGCGGGGCCCTAGCCGGTTGCCTCGGCAGCGGCGGCGGCGGCCACTTGGTCCGGCATGCGCTCGCGCTGTTCGAGTTGCGCTTTGACACCCGCCCAGATGGTGTCGTATTCGGCGCTGACCGCGTCGTGGGCCAAGACCGTGGGCATGGACTGGTCTTTGTAGTCAGAGCGCAGCTCGATGGTACCGAGAAACGGCAAGCTGAGGTCGTCTGCCAGTTCCTGGCCGGCACCTGAGCCGAAGATCTCGCCGGTGAAGTTCTCGACGATGCCAAGCACTTCGACGTTCAGTTTCTTGATCATGTTGATGGAGCGCTTGGCGTCCATCCCAGCGAGGGGTTGCGGCGTGGTCACGACCACAAACCCGTCCATGGTGAGCACCTGCATGACGGTCAAGGGGGCATCAGAAGTACCGGGCGGCATATCGACGACAAGGAAGTCGAGGTCACCCCAATCGGTCATCTGAAGAAATTGATTGAGAGCATTGTGGATCATGGGGCCGCGCCAGATGATGGCCTCGTCCTCTTTCTCTTGGAAGAAGGCCATGGAGACTATTTTCACTCCGTCTTTCTCAGCAGGGGTGATGCGGCCGTTCTCGACCACGGGGCCCGTAGTGATCCCGAGCACTTTGGTGGCGTTGGGGCAGTCGATGTCGGCATCCAGCAGGCCGACGGAGTAGCCAGCCTTGACAAGGTGCGCAGCCAAATTCACGGCGACGGTCGTCTTACCAACGCCGCCCTTCCCGCTGTAAACGCCTACCTTGGTCTTGATCTGACCAAGTGATCGGCCAATCTGCCGGCGTTGCGCCCACTGGTTCTTGATCTGCGCCAGCCGGGCCTGCCGCTGCTCTTCGCTCATCGGTTGTTGCATGGGTTCAACGCTCCCGTGGTTCGTGCTGGGGCCGCGCCAACTAGGCTTACTGCGTCAGGCTGATGGGAGAGCCGTGGAGGCCGTTCGTGCTGAGACACATCGTCTATGGCGAACCTGCCGGAGGGAAGCGCAAGTGAATAACCATCCGTCCCGGGCCTTGCACTCAAACCGGGCGCCTGCCGCCCTGACAGTCTGCTAGTCGTCGATGCCGAGGATCTTTTTGCCATCCTCGGAGATGCGTTCCGGGCTCCACGGCGGCTCGAACACGATCTCGACGTTGACGTCCTTGACACCTTCGACCTCAGCGACGGCCCATTCGGCCTGTTGGGCGATGAACGGGCCCATGCCGCAACCTGCGGCGGTGAGGGTCATCAGCACCGACACGTTCTTATCATCCGAAACGCTCACGTCGTAGACCAATCCAAGGTCCACGATGTTCAACGGGATCTCCGGATCGTAGACATCCCTCAATGCGTCGGTGACTTCTTCGGCCAGGGTGCTCTTTTGTGCGGTCATCATACGGATTCTAGGAAAGTCGATCTTTTATGTCAACATTAATGGAATGCCTCAGGCCCCTGCTCAAGCCGTGCTCAAGGCTGGTCGGCGATGACGGCGCCGAGCAGCGCTTCCGCGTGCTCACGGCTACCAGCGACGACAAGGTAGAGAGTGGCGCCGTAGCTTTTCATCACCAGATATAGCCCCTCCGGGAGGCTCCGGTCGTACGCCTTCTCCCCAGCCACCGTGGCATCGCCGAGCCCAAGCTGGCCCGCGAAGCGGCCGATGAGGAAGTTGGCCAGCGCGTCGGGATAGCCGGCCTTACCCACTGCGACGATACCGACTCCGGCGTCCCGGATCATCTCGGGTGTCAACGTCGCGGGCAGGGAAGACAGGTCGTCGGCGTAAGCGCCGAAAGCGAGGGTGCGCACACGAATCAGGCCCAGGGCACTGCCGAGGCCCGGCACTTGGATGTCCTGGAGTGCCAGCACATCGTCGGCCAGGTCCCCCGCGTTGCGGACGAAGCCGATGGCAACGGGCCTTCCCGGCGGCTGCTCAGGCAGCAGGCGGATGGTCTCCCAAACGTCTGGGTACCGCGCCTCGACTGATACGCGCTGTCCATCCCGCCAGGCGGCGGCGATGCCGGCGCTCCACGATGTCTCCGCCACGCTGAAAAAGAGCGCCTCGCCGTCCAGCGTCTGCAGCCACGCGGCCTGGTCAGCGCCGGGATCGCGCAGCGCCGCCTCCACCCGGACAACGTTGATCGGCTCCAGCTCCTCGTCACCGAGCGCGAATGGAGGGAGCGTTAGCGGCGTGCCTTCGCCCAAGTAGAGGTAGAGGTAGGCGTTAACGTCGACGTCGGGAACGCCTATATCCTCGAACCCGGGCGGCAGCGCCGGCTCACCCGGCTCAACAGAGGCGACGCATCCGGCCGCAAGCAGCACAGCCAGGGCCAGGAGGATGGGTGGGCGCACGGCGGCGCTACCTAGGCCCCGCCGCGGTGCGCTCACCCCGCTCGACAACCTCCTGCGTAACCAAGAGGCGCTTCAGGTCGACGACCTCGTCGCGGAGCATAGAGGCCTTCTCGAACTCCAGCTTCTTGGCTGCGGCCCGCATCTCCGACTCCAGCTCTTTGATGACGCGGGCAAGCTCGTCCTTGGGGAGGCCTCCCCGGGTTTCGTAGGTCGCCTGAGGTTCCGCCGCCGTGCGGACGCGCTCCGTAATGTCGTGTACGGCCTTCACGATGCTTGCCGGCGTGATGCCGTGGGCCTCGTTGTGGCATCGCTGGATCTCGCGCCGACGATAGGTCTCGTCGATGCATCGCTGCATCGAGTCCGTGACTCTGTCAGCGTACATGATGACGTGGCCGTCGACATGCCTCGCGGCGCGGCCGGCAGTCTGGGTCAGCGCGGTCGCCGAGCGAAGGTAGCCTTCCTTGTCGGCATCGAGGATGACGACAAGGCTCACCTCCGGCAGGTCGAGGCCTTCGCGGAGTAGGTTGATGCCAACGACGACGTCGTAGACACCGAGGCGGAGGTCCCGGAGGATCTCGATGCGCTCCAGCGTGTCCACCTCAGAGTGGATGTAGTGGACCTTGACGTTCATCTCGCGCAGGTAGTCGGTCAACTCCTCTGCCATTCGCTTGGTCAAAGTCGTGACCAGCGCCCGCTCGCCTTTGGCCACACGGTTCCCCAGTTGCTCCAGTAGGTCGTCGATCTGGCCCTTGGTCTGCTTCACTTCGATGGTCGGGTCCAGCAGGCCGGTCGGACGGATCACCTGCTCGACGATGCGCTGGCTGTTCTGCAGTTCATAGGGACCCGGAGTGGCAGAGACGAAGACGGCCTGGTTGATTCGGCGCTCCACCTCTTCGAAGTTGAGCGGCCGGTTGTCCATTGCGGACGGCAGCCGGAAGCCGAAGTCCACCAGGGTGTTCTTGCGGGCCATGTCACCGTGGAACATGGCTCGCAGCTGCGGGATGCCCATGTGCGATTCGTCGATGATCATCAGGAAGTCATCAGGGAAGTAGTCGATGAGCGTCCAGGGAGCGCTGTGGCGAGGGCGCCGGCCCAGCGGCTGAGAGTAGTTCTCTACTCCACCGCAGTAGCCGGTCTCGCGGAGCATCTCGATGTCGTACTTCGTCCGGTGCTCGATGCGCTGTGCCTCCAGTACCCTCCCTTGCTCGCGGAACCAATCGACGCGCTCCTCCATCTCCGCCTGAATGTCAGTGATGCCAGCCTCCAGTTTGTCCGCCGAGGTCACGAAGTGCTTGGCCGGGTAGATATCGATACGCTCGCGATTGGACAGCAACTCGCCGGTGAGCGGGTCGAGCTCGACGATGCGCTCGACATCGTCGCCGAAGAACTCGATGCGGATCGCGACGTCTTCGTAGGCAGGCATTATCTCCAACGTGTCGCCGCGGATACGGAAGCGCGTGCGGGCCAGGTCGTAGTCGTTGCGCTCGTACTGCATCTCGATGAGCCGCCGCACCAGGCGGTTACGGTTTTTCGTCTCGCCGCGCCGGACCGTCTCAACGAATGAATAGTATTCGTCAGGCGAGCCGAGGCCGTAGATGCAAGACACCGAAGCGACGATCAGCACGTCGCGGCGCGTCATCAGCGAGCGAGTCGCGGAGTGGCGCAGCTTGTCGATCTCGTCGTTGACGTCAGCGTCCTTCTCGATATATGTGTCGGTATTCGGGACGTAGGCCTCGGGTTGGTAGTAGTCGTAGTAGGAGACGAAGTACTCGACAGCGTTGTGCGGAAAGAAGTCGCGGAACTCGGTGGCGAGCTGGGCCGCGAGCGTCTTGTTGGGAGCGAGAACCAAGGTCGGACGCTGCATACTCTCTACGACCTTGGCCATGGTGTAGGTCTTGCCGGAGCCCGTGACGCCCAAAAGCGTCTGGTAATGCATTTCTTTCTGGGCGCCGTCGATGAGTTGCGCGATCGCCTCGGGTTGATCACCGCTCGGCGCAAAATCCGACACGACCTCGAAAGGTATCGATGCGTCGATATCTTCTCGAACCGTAGCCATTACTTACTCCCTGATCGGCGCCATCCCGGCCGCACGACACGGCGGCCCCTCGGCTCAAGGCCCAGCCACAATTGTAAGCGAACGCGGTGCGCCGGGCGTGAAGATCAGCCCCGCCTAGCGACGAACGCCAGGTCGTCGCAATCGTCCTCGACCGGCTCACCATCGAAGCCTCCGTAGACCGCCTCCACTTCGAAGCCCGCGTCCGCCAGCATGTCCCTCATCTCACCAACGTGGACATAGCGCATGGCGAACTCGCGCTCGTGGACGGCCAGTGTTACACCTTCCCCGGTGTGCTCTTCGATCCACAGGTGCGGGTGGCTAAGCTGCTCGGCATGGTCCCAGCGGTTGGTGGCGTGGACGATGACGACGCTGCCGTCGGGCTGCACGACGATGGAGTCAACAAAGGGCTCGTCGCCCGTGTCGGCGAGGAGGTCCGGGTCGGGATTGAACACGTCAAAGGCCAGCGTCCCGCCGGTCGCCAGGTGCGCCGCGGCCGTCGCCAGCACGGCGCGCTGGTCCGAGGGCGTGGTCACGAGTTGGAGGCTACGAAACGGCATGACGACCAGCCCGAACGTGCGCTCTAGGCGCAGGGTGCGCATGTCGTCGGCCTGAAAGGCCGCACGCCAGCCAAGTCCCCGCGCTGCGGCCTTTGCGTTCGCCCTGGCCGCCATGAGCGGGGAGATGTCGATGCCGAGCACGTTGACGCCCGCCTCTGCCATCGCGAGGCTGACGCGCCCGGTGCCGCACCCCAGCTCAAGTACGGGGCCGGCGTTCGCCAGTGCGAGCTGGACGTAGAACGGGACGTCGTGCGTCAGGTCGGCGTAGACCCTGTCGTAGATCTCCGCCCAATCGTCAAAGGGGTATCCAGCGCCTGGTGGTCTCACCGAAGCGACTCTGGGGGGGGGGGCCTTAGGAGAGAGACCATGGCCGCGCAGCATACCAAGCACGGCGGCGAGCGGTGCATCGGCCACCTCCACGCGCCGTTCACGCTGCTTATGCGATGTTTCACGCTAGCGCCACGGCCCGCTACGACGATGGCGGTGAGGCTCGATCTGGAAGCTGAGAAGGAGTGGACTGAAGGCAACCATGGTAAACCCCTCGATCGAGAGCACGTGGAGCTGGCTGTCCACCGGGGCCATACTCAGGCTATCTCTGGGCGTGATTTTCCTTTGGATGTCACTGGTTCGTGGCGCTGGAGAGCAGCGCCTAGGAAGCGGATGAATGGGGATTAGCCGTCGCGGCCCATGCGCTGCAGGGCGCGACGGACGCGCTCTCCGGTGTCGAGTTCGTCCTGCGGCTCGACCGAGAGCGCCTGCCGTGCTTCGATGGCGGAGAAGCCAAGGCTGATCAGCCAGTCCAACGCCGGGTCTCCGCTCGCCACAGCTCGCCCGCCAGCCACCGCAACGACCGCGAGCTCCAGGTCCATCTTCGGGCGCAGCTCGACGATGATGCGCTCCGCCGTGCGCTTGCCGATGCCCGGTGCTCGCGCAAGCGCGTCGGCGTCGCCCACGGCAATGGCGGTGGCTACGGCGTCCGCCGGCATCGCCGACAGCAGGGCCAGCGCGACCTTAGGCCCAACGCCGTTCACGCCGATCAGCAACTCGAAGGTGGCCAGCGCTCTCTCGTCCACGAAACCGTACAGCTGAAGGTCGTCCTCGCGGACGACGAGGTGCGTATGCAGCCCAATAGGGGCTCCGTCCGCCACCTGGGCCAGGTCGATGGCCGGAAGGAAGACACGGAACGTCACCCCGCCAACCGCGACGAGGGCATGGTCGGTCCCTTTCATGCGCACCACGCCGTTCAGCCCCGCGACCAGGCTCAAGAGACGACCGATCTCTGGCTGGTGCGCCAGTGCTGGAGATGGCATAGGGCGACAGCGATGGCGTCGGAGGCATCCTCCGACATCGGCTCTTGCCCTATGTTAAGCAGCAGACGCAGCGCTCGCTGGACCTGGCCTTTCGTCCCTGCCCCGTACCCTGACACTGCCGCTTTGACCGACGACGGAGCGTAGCGATGCACAGGGATCCCCACATCCGTCGCCGCGAGCAGCGCGAGCGCCTGAGCCTGACCGACGGCGACGCCTGACTTGGCACCGCGCTCGGGAGCAACGAAAGGCTCTTCCACAGCGAGGTGGTCCGGGCGCCACTCGGCAAAGACATCCGTTAGGCCACGGTAAAGCAGGTGCAGGCGGATTTCGAGAGGATCGCGGCGCCCCGCCTCGAGGCATCCCGATGCGACATAGCTCACGGCGGGGCCGTCGACGTCGAGGACACCGAAGCCAAGCCGATGGGTGCCAGGGTCCACACCAAGGATGCGCATGACGGAGTTAGCATGGCGCAGCGCAGCGCAGCGCAGCAAGAGGGCGCTGCTACGCTACCTAGTCGTTCCCGTACTTCTCGAGGGCCTCTTCCGGGAAGTCGGCGTTGGTGTAAATGTTCTGGATGTCGTCGAGGTCGTCCAGTTTGTCGATGAGCCGCAGGGTCTGCGTGGCAAGCTCTTCGTCCAGCGCCACTAGGATCCTGGGAACCATGGCGAACGTCGCGGAGGCGGGCTCAAGGCCGTGCTCACGCACGGCCTTGACCATGGCGTCGAGCATCGGCGGATCGCCGGTCAAGTGGAGCGTACGCTCATCGGCTGTCATATCGTCCGCCCCTGCATCGATGGCGGCGAGCTCGACCCCTTCAGCCTTGGCTTCGTCGACATCCTCAATAGTGACAACGGCCTTGTGCTCGAACTGCCAGGCCACGGAGCCGGCCTCGCCCAAGCTCCCTCCGCCACGACTGAATATGGTCCTGACCTCTGAGGCGGTACGGTTGCGATTGTCGGTAAGCGCCTGCACAAGGAGCGCCGCACCACCGGGGCCATAGCCTTCGTAGGTGATCTCCTCGAAGTTGCTCGCGTCACTACCTTCGCCGGTGCCCTTCTTGATAGCGCGGTCGATGTTGTCCATGGGCATGTTGTTCTGCCGCGCCTTCTCGACGGCGAGACGGAGGCGCGGGTTCATGCTAGGGTCGCCGCCGCCCGCCCGCGAGGCCACCGTGACTTCACGGGCGAGCTTGGTGAAAAGCGCACCGCGCTTGACGTCCAGCACGCCCTTCTTGTGCTTGATGTTTGACCACTTCGAATGTCCAGACATCGGGATCCTCTGTGATGGACTGCCGGCTACCGCGGTGAGGCCGACAGCTGAAATTGTATCGTAGCCCGGGTTTCTAGGGTACGGCGCGCTTGCGTCGGCTGGCGCGACGGGGCGGCTTGCGTTTGGGGACAGTCCGCAAAGACCGCGGCTCAATGCCCTCCGGCACGTCGACGACCATCTCTCCGCGCTCGAGGTCGACGGCCAGCACGACACTGCCGAGCGCGGGCAACAGGAGCTCGGCATCCTCTCCGCTAATGACGTAGACGTCATTAGCGCCGGTGTCGAGCACCTCGGTCAAAACGCCGAGCTTGTCGCCGCCCGCCGTGCGCACGGCAAGGTCGATAAGCTGATAGTGGTAGTAGGTGTGCTCGGGCGCAGGCGGCACCGACGACTCGCGGGCCAGGGCTTGGTGGCCGACCAGGCCCTCCGCCGCTGCATCGTCGTCGACATCGCGCAGCTTCACCAGATAGCGATCATCGGCCTTCGTGGCGCTCTCAATGACGTAGGGCGCCCCGTCGACGTGGAGCTCCACGCCGGGACGGTAGCGGTTGGGATTGTCGGACTCAGGCACGACGCGGACGCGGCCGTTAAGGCCGTGGGTGCCGGCGACGATGCCGACGAGTACGAAGCCGGGGGGCATTTCTGGCGCCGGGGTGCGTGGTTCAGCCAACGTTAGGGCCGCCTAGGAGATGAAGAGAGGTCAGCAGGACTACTCGATTTCGAGGGTGACGAGGACGTCGTTCTTTACGCCTGCAACCCGAAGGAGGCCGCGCATTGCCTGCGCAACGCGACCTTGGCGACCGATGATTTTACCCTTGTCGTCAGGGTGCACGGCCAGCCGTAGGATGATGTGCCCGTCTTCGCTCTGTTCTTCGGTTACTCTGACATCATCCGGATTGCTTGCGATGGCCCTGGCGATGTACTCAACCAGTTCCTTCATTTACTCACTTCCGAGCAGCGACCCGCTGCCCCTCGTGCCTGCGCCGACGCCTCTTGGGCGCCGCCTACGCTCCGGCCTTCTCGAGCACTCCCTGCTTCTTGAGGATCTGGCTCACCGTGTCCGAAGGCTGGGCGCCGACACTGAGCCAATGGCGCACTTTGTCTTCGTTGACAACGACCGTGGGGGGGTCGGTCAGCGGGTTGTAGTGGCCCACTTGGTCCACGAAGGCCCCGTCTCGTGGTGCCCGGACGTCAGCGACGACGATCCGGTATGACGGTTGCTTCTTTTTCCCAACACGGCGCAGACGAATTCTAAGCATTTAGAAGCCAATCCTTTTCATTCTCAACAACCGATAGATCATAGGTGCGCAGCTAAGATCTTGTCAACGCAACCGTTGACAGCCATTTGGAGACCGATTTATCGACCTAGGCTAAGCCGTCCAACCAGAGGCTCTGGAAGCCCAACTTCGACCATGCGCCGCTGGGTCACCGCAATGTCGTACGACGCGCGAGCCAGCGTCACCACCGCTGCGTTGTCGTCATAGACAGCATATGCCGCGCGCGGGTCTCCGTCCCTTGGCTGGCCGACGCTCCCGGGATTCACCAGCAAGCGGTGCGCGCCAACCGGCACGCGCAGCCCATCGGGACCCGGCCTGAGCACGCCGTTGCCTTCCTCGCACACGAACGCCAGATGCGAGTGCCCGACAGCCAGCGCCGTCGTCTCGGTCATGTACCACGCATCGTTGGCCTGCGGGTAGCTGAGCATGTAATCCCACAGCGGGTCGTTCGGCGTGCCGTGGACCAGAGTGAAGGACTCGCGGCGCTCCGTGAGGCTGAGGCCCTCAAGGAGCGCCCGCGAGTCGTCGGTGAGCTGCGCCGCCGTCCACCGGCATGCCTCGGCGGCATAGACGTTGAAGTCGTCCAGGCCAACCCGGCCGATGGCGCCGGCGTCGTGGTTGCCGAGCACGGACAGGGCGCCCCGTGCACGCAGGCGCTCGATGCAGGCATTCGGTTCGGGCCCGTAGCCGACCGTGTCGCCGAGGCACCACACCGCGTCGACAGGATCAAAGCGCTCGGCTGCGTCCAAGACCGCGTCCAGCGCTTCGAGGTTGGCATGTATGTCGCTGACGATCAGGATGCGCACCTCGGCATTGTAGGGGCGACGTGTCCGCCCCGCAGCGGGCAGGGCAGGCACAACCGACCTAGGCGTCAGCCTTTCGCTAGGCGCCAGCCCTGCAAGCCATGGGTGATCTCTCCCGCGCCTAGCCCGTCCGGCCTAGATTGAGGCGCCAGCGCAGAACGAGGTTCTGCTTGCCCCGCACCACCTCTGGTGCGCTGCTGTGCAGGCGCGCGATGACGGGCCGACGCCCTTATAATCAGGAGCCATGACCACAGTCGGCGACATCGGCGAATTCGCGCTCATCGAGCGCTTGTCGAAGCAGGTCGACGCTGCGCGGCTGGCATCGCCTGGCGGCGCCGGTTTCAGGCTGCGCCTCGGCATCGGCGACGACGCAGCTGCCTGGCAGGCGTCCGCCGGCATTGTCGTCCAGACCACCGACACCATGGTCGACGGCGTCCACTTCACCGAGGCGACGACTCCTTGGAAGGACGTGGGCTGGAAGGTCCTCGTCGCTAACCTGAGCGACATCGCGTCCATGGGCGCGGTGCCTCTCTGTGGCATCGTGACGCTGGGGCTGCCGCCAGGCCTTGACGTGGCGTCCGTCGACGCGCTCTACGCCGGGATGCTGGAGGCGTGCGCTACGTATGGGGCACTGATCGTAGGCGGCGACGTAGTCAATGCCCAGCGAGCGTTCGTCACTGTCGCGCTGACCGGCGCTTGTGCGGGAGAGCCGCTGACTCGCGCAGCCGCGCGACCGGGTGACACACTAGCGGTCACGGGACCTCTGGGCGCCTCTGCCGCCGGGCTCCGCCTCCTTCTGCAAGGCAAGGCCGACACAGCGCCTGCATCGCTCATCGAGGCGCACCGACGGCCTCGCCCCCGGATCGAGGCGGGCCAGAGCATCCTGCTGGCCGGCGGTCGCTGCGCCATGGACGTATCGGACGGCCTCGCGGTCGATCTAGGCAAACTCGGCAAGGCCAGTGGGGTCGGCGTGCGCATCGAGGCGGAGCAGGTGCCAAGGGCGCCGGTCCTCGCCGCCCTTGGCGAACCTGACGCCCTTGAGCTGGCGCTGTCCGGCGGTGAGGACTACCAGTTGGTCTTCGCTGCCCCACGGCAGACGATCGAGCACGTGCTTGAAGAGGTGCGTGGCGCCGTGATT
>CAUYXS010000034.1:0-10773 GCA_963577205.1 Dehalococcoidia bacterium
ACATCCGGTTTGTCCGCGACTGCCTGATCATTGAGCAGGCGTCCGGTGAGATGACCTTCAGGCGCCGATAGCAGTCCCTACTGTGTCTCCCACTGCACGAACATGGGCATGACGACGTGAATGTAGCTCTCGTCATCGACAGGGCGGATGACGCCGGGACTTGATGACGTTGTCATTTCGAGTGCGACCTTGCTCTGGCCGATGACGTTCAGCACGTCGCCCAAGTAGCGGCTGTTGAAGGCGATGCGGCCCTCTCCGCCCTCCATTTCGGCTTCGATCTCGCCTTGGTTGTCGCCAACCTCTTCGGCCCGCGACGAGATGGTAAGTGTGCCCGAACCGCCGGTAGCCGACGGCTGCATCTGGAGGCGCACGATACCGCTACCGTCCTTAGCGAAGATGGACGCCGTCTTGGTGGCGCGCTGAAGCTCGCTGAGGTCAACAACGACCCGCGTGTCACGGCCCTGCGGGATCAGCTGGCTGTAATTGGGGAAAGTCCCCTGGAGGAGCTGCGAGACCACCTCGGTGTTCTTCATGCGGAAGAGGATCTGGCTTCGTTGCGGCGTGATCACGATATCTATGGGGTCGTCGCCTTCGATCAGGCGCTCGACCTCTGAGAGGGTGCGCGCGGGCACGATGACGGACAGCGCCTCGGGCACCGGCTGCAGCACCTTCGCATAGTGCACCGCGAGTCGGAATCCATCAGCGGCGGCCAAGGTCAACTGGTCGCCGTCAAGCTCGACGTTGACGCCGGTAAGCACTGGGCGGGAGTCCTCGGCGGCTGCAGCGAATACCACCTGGTGGATCGCCTCCCGAAGCGCCTTCGGGTCCACCTGGGTGACCGTCCCCTCGCCAACCGACGGGATGGGCGGGAACTCGTTCGCGTCATTGCCGTTGATGGTCGCCTGGACACGGTCGCCCTTGAGCTCAATGCCACGGCCCGGCGAGATGCTCTTGACCTCGATGGTCTGGCGGGTCAGCGAGTTCACGAAATCGGTAAGCAGCCGCGCGGGCACGGTGATCGCGCCCTCCTCAACGATCTCAGAACCGACCCAGGTACTGATCGCGATCTCCAGGTTGGTGGCCGAGAGCTTAAGGCGGCCCTCGTCTGAGGCGAGGAGAACGTGCTGAGTGATCGGAAGGGTGGTCCGTGTCGCGACGGCCCGCTGGACAATCCCCAGGCCGTGGCTGAGATTCTCCTGAAGGCAGTTCAGGTGCATGGGCTCAACCTCAACATATGGTAGTAATGCGGCCGCTGACGCTCGCAGTATAGGGGCGCAATTCCAGCCCTCGCAAGAGAGCGAGAGAAGTCATGGCACAGCGATTGCCAGGTGGTCTCCTTGTGATTCCAGTGGCTTCAACCGGCAGAGCTAAGCAGTCGGCAGAAGCGAAAATCGGCTACTGGAGCTCAGAGAGGAAGTTCACCAGATCGTCGATCTGCTGTTCGGAGAGGGTCGCGCTGAAGTTCTGGGGCATGATGCCGGGAGAACAGGGGCCTGACGGGCAGTCGCTAGCTATGACGGCGTCGGGGTCGAGAATGGCCTGGCGAATCTCCTGCGCGCTCAGCTCGCCGCCCACGTGCGACAGGTTGGGGCCGACCTGGCCTCGTGCCGCGGCGACGGAGTCGAGGGTGTGGCACGCGCTACACCCCGCAACTCGCGTGAACACCTGCTCGCCAGGCGAGCCGCCGGTATCGGCGGTGGGGAGCGGCGGCCGTGTGGGCGTTGGCACTGAACCATCTGAACCGCCTGGCCCGGCACACGGAGCGTTGACCAATTGGCCACCTTCCGCGTCGGCGCACTCCGACGGGGTGGGCGTCGCGGAGGTCCCACAGGCCGCGAGCAACACGGCTATACCTGCCACCAAGAGTGCGAGGAGAGTTGGCTTACTTGAGGGCACTAGTAGCTTTCGTCGGGATTGAGGAGACGCTGGGCCCGACCGTCAGGCCCGCTTCGCCACCGGGGCAATGCGCCCGTACCCTGTTGTGAATTCAATCACGCATTAGGTATCACCGGCTAGACCAGCGTGTCAAGGAAGCGCGGGGCTTCGCGGGCGCCGAAGACGCAAACGGGCCCGGGCATATGCCCGGGCCCGCGTACAAATCCCAACTGGTGGCCTAACCGGTCCGCTTGACCTCTAGCGATTCGCCAGGGGCCAAGGCAACACGCCGGACGTTGATCCCCAGCTTTAGCAGCCAGTAGCCCAGTGTTGCCTTGCTGACCTCAAGCATCTGGGCCGTCGCGGACAGCCCGTGCTCGTTGATCATCTCCGGCAATAGCCGCTCCAACGGCTGCCGGTACCGATCCTCCACCGCCTGCATCAGACGGGTCTTGCGCGCCATAAAAGAGAAACCCTTTCCCAATGTTCAGAATAGTACGCCTAAGAAGTGTTT
Source organism: Dehalococcoidia bacterium (assembly GCA_963577205.1). Lineage (GTDB taxonomy): Bacteria > Chloroflexota > Dehalococcoidia > Lucifugimonadales > Australimonadaceae > CAUYXS01. The sequence continues at coordinate 2,390 of CAUYXS010000034.1, forward strand.
TATCATTATCCGGATTACTTTTCAATCAGAGTCATAGTCATATTCCAAGGCTTTAGGTCAGTCAAAAGGTTAGGTAAAGTTTAAGAATAGTCCAGAACACTCTCTAGGCTGCCCTCGTTCTGGTATGCTTACAAAGACGGCGCAATAGGCCGTTACCTGGCGCACGTCCGTTACTAAAACCCACGATGCCCGATCTTTTCATTGTCTTCATTGCTGCCATGGCTCCCATTGGTGAGCTGCGGGCAGCCATTCCTCTTGGGCTAACCACTTACGATCTGTCGTGGCCTTCGGTGTACGCGGTCGCCGTCGCCGGAAACTTGATCCCGGTGCCCTTGCTCCTTTTGGCCCTGCGTCGTGCTGGGGCAAAAACCGAGCGCATGGACAACCGTATAGGCGCCCTGCTGCGCTGGCGAACGCAGCGCCTGGAGGAGCACTGGTCAGGCCTGGCCCAGCGCTACGACTTCCTAGCCGTGGTGCTGCTGGTGGCCATCCCTCTCCCTTTCACGGGAGCCTGGACTGGGAGCCTGGCCGTGTGGTCCCTGCGAGTCCCGTCCATCCGCGGGGTCGCCGCAATCGTGGTGGGCGTCGCCATCGCCGGCGCCATCGTGACAGCGCTCACCGAGGCGGGCATGAGCTTGCTGCGCGTCACCGGCTAGTGTGAACGGGCGGCCTGACGGCACCTCGAAGGTGTTCAGGGAGGTCCAGTGAGCCCAGAGGCCCCTTCTCGAATGCCGCTAGGCGTACGAAGACCGTCTGGGTTGCCCTCGTCGGGTAACATGAACCTAGGCGAGACACCACGGGAGAGACGATGCACTTCTGGCAGAAAACAACGCGGAACCATGGGTTGGAACACGGGACGATTTCGCTACTGATGCCGGAGTTGCGGCACGACCGCATGGTGGCGGGCTACTCGATTCCGGGTGGCTTCTTTGTCCTCGGCAATGTCGCGACAGACCGCATCGAGGCCCGCACTCATGAGGCGCTGACGCGGATGCAGGCGGGCGAGGCCGACCTCGCCATCTCGCCGTTCTGCGGGACGAACATTGTCGTCGGCGCCGGCCTCGCCACCCTCGGAGTAGCCATGGCCTTGCGGTTCGGCGGAGGCGGCCTCCGTGGGCTGAACCGAGCGTTCTCTAATGCCACGCTTGCCCTGGTCGCGTCACGGCCTCTCGGGCGCATGGTCCAGCAGCGCTACACCACGTCGGCTGACACCGCAGGCATGTCGATCATCGGCATCTCGCGGCACCAGATCGGCCGGCTGACGGTCCATTGGGTGGCCACAGCGTTCGAACGCTAACCAAGGGCGTTCAGCTCACTACTGCCGCGCTGTTTCGACCTTACCGTCCCGTAAAATGGGGCTCCCGTTTCTCCACAAACGCCCTGTAGCCTTCGCGCCTGTCCTCCAGTACCGCGACTACTTCGGAGCAGCGCTGCTCGTAGTCCAGTCCGACATCGATGCCTGCATCGAGCGCGACGTTCACAGCCTGCTTCACTAGGGCGAGCGAGCGTGGGGCCATGGCCACCAACCTCTCAGCCATGCGTTGCGCCTCCCCGGCGAGGGCGTTGGGCTCCACCGTCCGATTCACCAACCCCCACGCCAACGCCTGCTCCGCGGTCACAGTCGTGCCGAGCAGCATCATCTCCTTGGCACGGCCGGGACCGATGAGCCGAGGGAGCCGCTGCGTTCCGCCCGCACCCGGCAGTATCCCCAGCTTCGCCTCCGGGAGCGAGAAGCTCGCCGCCGTCGATGCGATGCGGAGGTCGCATGCCAGCGCCAACTCGCAACCGCCGCCGAAGGCTGGTCCGTTGACCGCGGCCACGCTGATTTTGTCCATGCGCTCGAGGCGCCGGAACAGCGGCGAGATGCGAGACGATGTCCGCTGAACCGAGAGGTCTCCCGCGTTCTCGGCACGTTCCTTGATGTCGGCACCCGCCGAGAACGCTCGGCCTGCGCCCGTGACAACTAGGACTCGCGTGTCGGCGTCAGCCTCGAAGGCGTCGGTCGCTTCTTCCAGTTCCGCGATCATCTGGCGGTCGATGGCATTGAGCCGATGCTCGCGTGCCAGTGTCAGGCTCGCGATGGGCCCTTCGGTCTCGTAGAGGATGGTTTCAAAGGGCATCGTGCGCGCTTCCTCCGGCGTTGTGAATCAGGCATGCAGAGGGCCATCGTCGACCAGAAGCGTTGACCACTCCCCTGCCCGACACTATAGTCGAAGCGCTCGCCAGGGCCCCATGGCCCATTGGTCCCCGTAGCTCAGCGGATAGAGCAGCTGCCTTCTAAGCAGACTGTCGTGGGTTCGACCCCCACCGGGGACGCCATCGACTCGGTAGCTTGGTAAATCGCCCTGCGCCTCGTCTAGGTATAGACTCACAGTCGTTCACCCTCTGTCTCAAGTGTCGCTCCGAAAAGGGGGACCGCGTCTCGTTCTTCGCGAGAGCCTCGATTCCGAGTGCTCCGGAAGGGAATGATTAAAAACGCTGGCTCCGCTCGCGCTGACAGCTTTGTCCCGCGCCTTCCCAGAATCAGCAGTCTTCCTTCTCTCTTTTGTTGTTCCCTGACAGTGTCCCCAAGGCTATATATCTCGGGACATCTCGGAGCATGAAGTCGAGAGGGCAATGTCGAGGGTTTCGCTGAGCGCAGTCGCTGATCGTTGCCGTGTTAGGCGCGGCGCAGCAGCAGCCTCTTGCGACCGGATTGGAACTCCATGAACTCCATGTCGTATCAGTGGCGTGCCTTCATAGTATCGGTTGTCTGGTTGAGCGTTGCACTCAGCCCACAGGTAGGTGTTCCGATCCTCTTGCCTTCTATCGGCGAGGAGTTTGGTACCTCAACGACGATGACGGCGTGGGTTGCACTGGCCTATACGCTGGGAATGGCCGGGGCGTTCATGCCAGCAACCCACATCGGGGACCTGCTGGGCCACAAACGAGTTGCGATTGTCGGTAGCTTCCTGGGGATTGCCTTCATGCTACTGCCCGTCGCCGCCCCTAACCTAGGTATGCTGATCGGGTTTCGGTTCGCCCATGGGGTCGTCCATAGCCTAGCTATTGCGAATTTCATAACCCTGGCCGTCGGCAGTTTTCCGCAAGAGCGCCGAGGCCGCGCGGGAGGGTTGCTTGGTGCCACGCTTGGCGTCGGCTGGCTCGTCATACCAGCCTTCGTGGGCTTTGTCACGGACCAGTACGGCTGGCGGTGGGTCTTCGTTATCGAAGCGGGGATCGTCCTCGCAATCACGCTTGCCGGGATGCTGGCACTTCGAGCGGGGAGTGCTCCTATTCGCACCAAGCCTAGCTTGCAGGAGTTTGACCTGCCGGGTGCGGTGCTACTCATGGCGGGTATCACGCCGCTCCTTGTTGGAGTACAGCTGCTGCGGCATCCTGACACCGCGGGGCCCTGGCTGATGTTTGCCATTGCTGGTGTGCTGTTGACCGTGTTCCTCGTGACGCAGTCCCGACTCGAGCACGCCACACTGCCGGTGCGCATGTTCAAGCGGGGAGGCTTCACGGGTCCGGCTGCTAACAATATGGCGATGGAGTTCGCCCAAGGCATGACGACCTATTTGTTGCCGGTGTTCTTCATTCAGGGGTTGGAGTGGACTGCAACGTATGCCGGCACGGCCATCGTCACAATGGCAATTGCGCGCCCGCCTTCCGCTCTCGTTAGCGGATATCTGGCTGATCGATTCGGGAGCGCCTCAGTGGCTTTGGTTGGAGGCGCGACCATGGTGGCTGCCCTGGTGAGCTTGGCGCTAGGAGGATCAGGGAAAACACTCGCCACGCTGTTGCCGTTCATGGTGTTGTACGGAATATCCCACAGCATGCTCAGGGTCAGCTTGCAGAAGCAGATGTTCGGAGCTGTGCCGCGGGGGCAGCTCGGGTTGGCGCCAGGTGTTCTTGGGTTAGGCAGGCACGTCGGCATGGCAGCGGGCATCGGTGTCGGCGCGGCCCTCTACACAGCCTTCGCGGGCGACGGTGTCGGGGTTTCAGGGGCCGCTGCTAGTGCATCGGACGGATTCCGCGCCGCCTTGCTAGTCGCAGCCGCTGTCGTAGCGCTAACGTTCATAGCCGCTTTCGCAGCGACCCGGGTGCATAGTTCTCAGTTGCCGATTGAAGATCCCGTGGGGTAGAAGGACCCTCGCGGTCAGAGCCTCAGCAGTCTCGGGCCCGCTCCTCTGGTCTGTCCGTGCCAGCAATTCAAGCCGTAGGAGTCAGGTCCCTTGATTTCGTCTCGTTCGTGGTAGAGATGAGAGAAAGCCGAACTCATCGCCCAAGTCGCGCTCCCTCGGTACACGTTCTCGCTAGGGCCTGCCACAGCCATATAATTGGACGCCGACGGTGGGTACGCCCACGCTCGGCGCACAGCGGTTACGGCTCCTCACAGAAAGAAAGAGGCCGCGCATTTCAGGGCGCGGCCTCTTTCTTTCTGTGAGGGAGGACGTCAGCCCCAGGTCACGAAGTGCTCCGCCGGGGTCCGGCTGGAAGCCGACGGCTCATCCGGGTAGCCAATGGCCAGCATGCCTACCATGTCCCAGTCGCCGCCGGCCTCAAACAGGCCCGCGAGGCCCGGCACCCGCGTCACTTTTCCTGTCTCCAGCGTAACGGCGAGGCCTTCCGCGACGCCGGCAAGCGCCATGTTCTGGATCGCCATGACCACCGACGCGTAGTTCTCCTTCGCGACGAACTCGTCCGGCCCATGCAGGCTGTAGACGTAGGTCACCACAGGCGGATCCACCACTTTCGCGCGGTACCCGTCGGCGCGTGCTTCGTCGAGCTCTGCGAGCATGGTGTCGTGGACGAGTTGCCCCAATCTCTGCCGCAGCGGGCTGTCCTTTTCCATAACCACAAATCGCCAGGGCTCCGTCATGCGGTGGTTCGGAGCCCACACGGCGGTGTCCAGCAAGCGCTGCACGACCTTCCGTGGAACCGCGCGGTCCTGAAGCTTCCACGCCCCTCGCCTGCGATGGATCGCCTCATAGACGGAGATCGTGCTCTGCGGCACCGGGACGTCGCTCCAATTGAGCTTCTCAGCCTTCTCGTCGCTCGACATGACCCTCACTCCTCGTTCAATAGCCTACCCGCCCAGCCTAGCACTCCGCGCCCCGCACGCCCTACACGGGCGGAGCCATGCGATAAAACGCCCGCGCGTTGTCCGCCAGAAACAGCCGCAACTGCGCGTCGCTCGCGGGCGCCACGCACTCGCGGGCGACCTCCAGCACGCGCGAGTAGTCCGCAACCGTGGTGCAGACCGGCCAGTCGCTCCCAAACATGAGGCGCTCGAAGCCGAGCATGCGAACCACGGCGTCGACGAAGGGCTTGATGTGCGCCGCTCGCACGTTGGCCGGATCATCCTCCGTGACAAGACCCGACATTTTGCACCACACGTTCGGACATGCCGCGATTGCCCGCATATAGGTGCCCCACGGCTCCCGCTCCCCGGCGGCGATGCGTGGCTTGGCGATGTGGTCGACAACGATGCGTAGGTCAGGGTGGCGCCGCGCCATCTCCGGGATGGCGCGCATATGGCGCGGGCGCACCACGACGTCGTAGGACAAGCCTCGCTCGGCGACTGCGGCGAGGCCCCGGTCCACGTCGGGCCGCAGCAGCCATGCGGTGTCGTCCTCGTTCTCGACCAGGTGGCTCACGCCCTTAAGCATTGGGTGGGCCAGGCGGTCCAGCTGCGCGCCCACATCAGCCGACGCGAGGTCCACCCACGCCACCACCCCACCAACCCACGGCGCATCGTCGGCCAGCGACAGCAGCCACTCGCCCTCTTCGATGGAGGGGTGCGCCTGCACTAGCACCGTCTGCGTCACGCCCGTCCCGGCCATCAGGGGCGCGAGGTCGGCCGGGAGGAAGTCGCGCGCAAGCGCCGGCGTCGCCTCAGTGATGAAGCCATACTCACGCAGACCAAGATCCCAGAAGTACTGGTGGCTATCGACGATGTCCGGTTGATCGGCCATTACTGCACACCTAACCCGCGGCGCTCGCGGCGTCAGCCTGCCGGACGTACAGGCTCAATTCGCGAATTCGCGAATTCAGCAGCGCTGGCCCCAGCGCGAACGCGGTCACGACGAAGCCCCCGATGGCCACAGCAGTCGGCACGCCGACGAACTCGGCGATGAGGGCGGCCTGGAGCCCCGAGAGCGGGAGCATGGCGTAGGTGATACCGAAGAAGCCCATCACGCGCCCACGGAGGCGGTCGGGCACCATGGTGACCAGCGTGGTCTGGATGATGATCATGTAGGCCGCCTGCGCGACGCCCATGGCAACGAGCAGGCCAAGCGCCAACGAGTAGGAGCCGATGCGCTCCGCTGTAATAGCGAATGCCGCGATCAGCAGGCCGTAGGCCGACGCTCCGCCGATGAGCAGCGGCGCACGCCAACGCAGACTGCCGCCCGTGCCGAGGACGAGCGTCACCGAAAGCGCGCCAATCCCACTGCAGGAGAGCAGCCAGCCCTGGAGGTCAGCGTTCACGCCTAACACGTCCCGTGCGATAGCGGGCATCAGGGTGATGTAGGCGCCCCCGAACAGGCCATTCACGAACGACATCAGTATCAAAAACATCACGACGGTGTTTCCGCGGATGAACCGAAGTCCCTCCTTGAGGTCCTCGATTCCGCTGGATCGCGCCCGGGTCTCCGCCGGCGCCGGGACCACGAGGCGCGCCATAACGATGCCCATGACGAGAAAGCCGATCGTCGCGAACATAAAGGCGATGGCCATACCTCGTTCCTCGGTGCCGCCAAGGTTCGCGACAATCAGGCCCGCAACCGCGGGCCCGGCGATACGCGTGCTCTGCCAGATCACCGATTGGAAAGCGACGGCGCTAGTAAGGGCTGCTCGGTCTACCAGCCGAGGGTAGAGCGATTGGCGAGCCGGGTTGTCGAACGCGAATACCGCGCCCGCCATGAACGCGACGGCAATCACATGCCACGGAGCCACCAGTCCCGTAAATGTGAGCGCCGCCAGCAGCGCCATGAGGGCGGCGCTGGTTACCTGCGTGAGCAACAGAAGCCGCCGCTTATCGATTTTGTCTGCGACCACGCCGCCGAACAGGGTCAGGAACAGCGACGGCACCGCAGTCGCCAAGCCGACGAAGCCCAAGTAGATCGCGGAGCCAGTCAGGTGATGGATGAGAAGAAATTGCGTGAACTGAAAGACTTGGAAGCCAATGACCGAGGCCAGCATCCCGCCCCAGTAAATACGATACGCGGGATAGCGGAATGCGGGAGGCAGTCGGTCGCGCCAGCCGTGCGATCGGGTGGCGGCCGCCGCGGGCGGTTTGATGTCCGGTTGACGCATGAGCCGGCCCTATTATCCGGCGTATCCAAGGTCTCAGCAACGGCGCGCCGGGGTCTTGGCCCAGAAACACGCCTGGGAAATGATGCTCCCTTGCAGAGTAGCACCGGAAAGCGTGCGGGATTAATCCGCGAGTACGCCGGTTACGTCGAGAATGTCGCTCCGGGGCAGGCAGGCCGGCTTGGGGCCAACGGGCGGCGGCGTAGGCCAACCCAGCGCGGTAAGGCAGCGTCACTCCCGGCACGCTAGACTGCGCACGTGCTCCCCCCTGCGAACGACCAGTACTGGATGGCAACCGCCCGCGGCGCCCGTGCGGTTGACCACACCGCGATGCCTAGTTCAGCGACTGGCGCAGGGCAGGATCCTCGCTCGCTGCTCGTGGCCATCGCAGGCGGGCACGCTGTCAAGCACGTGTTCGTCTCAGGGCTATTCGTCATTCTGCCCGAACTCAAGGCTTCGCTGGGCTTGAGCAACGCCGGGCTGGGCACCATCGCGACAGCCCGCTCCGTCGTCGGCGGCCTGGCGAACGCGCCGTCCGGCTTCCTGGCGGACCGCTACCGGCGTCACTTCTCCCCCATGCTCGTAGCGATCCTAGTGTTCATCGGTGTGTTCCAGTTCGCCCTATCACGATCGGTGGGAGTCATAGACGCCACCGTCTGGGCAAGCGCCCTCGCTGTCCTGTTCACAGCGTGGCACCCGCCCGCCATTGGGGTGCTGTCTCAGGTGTTCTCGGACCGGCGGGGGCTTGCCATCGCCTTGCACGGCACCGGCGCCAGCATCGGTGAAACCCTCGGGCCGCTGATTGCGGGGGCGCTGCTGCTGGCCATGTCGTGGCAATCGGTGCTGCAAGTCGCCATCGTCCCGGCCACCATCGCCGCGTTGATTGTCTGGGTGATGACGAGGAACTACGAAATAGAGTCGCTCCCGACGAGCGTCAGCGGATACCTGCGATCGTCGATCCGCCTCGTGCGCACGCCGCAGATACTGGCAGTCCTTTTCGTTGCCGGCACCTTCGGGGCGGGCCAGTCTGCCGTATTCGTGTTCCTGCCGGTCTACGTGCGCGAAGACCTCGGCCAGTCAACGCT
>CAUYXS010000035.1:0-10750 GCA_963577205.1 Dehalococcoidia bacterium
GCGGAGCGGGCGCTGCGCATGAAGCCGGTCAGCGAGACGCTCAAACACTGGCGCGCCGAGCGTATCCCGGCGTACCTACCAATCGTCGAGCGGCATCGCCAGCGGGACGTCACCGATGCTCAGCCATGCGAGCTCGTCGAGTTAGTGGGGACGCTCACGGCCGAAGCAGGCGAGTTTTGGCCCCTGATCGGAGCCATCGGATATGGATTCGAAGGATTGATGTTCAAGCCCTACTACGACGAGGTCGTGCCGGAGGAGGGGAGAGCGCATTACTCACTGCTGTTCAGCGGCTTCCCCAGTCGAACGATCGACGGCCAACAGGCGCTCAACGCATTGGCGGAGCGCATCCGCGCCGACGCGCCGCTTGCGGCGACGTTCGCCGAGTCAGCGGCGGCTGAGCTCGCGTCGCGCATGGACGGCCTGCCGGCATGGCTCCGCGATGACTTGGACACCTACGTGCGGGAGTATGGACACCAAGTGTTGAGCCTGGACTTCTACTACCCGACCATCGGCGAGATGCCAGAGCACACGCTTGGTGCGCTCAAGCTGCTCGCGCGTGCTGAAGCCACATCGCCGTACGAGTCGCTGGCGAAGGCGGCCGCCCAGCGCGAGGAAGCCCAGCGGCATGCGCTGTCGTCAGCGCCCCAGGAGAGCCGGGAGGTGCTGGCAGAGGCGATCAGTATCTTCCAGACCAGCGCTTCGTCGCGAGAGGACGCCAACTTCTACTTCCAGACAGGCTGGCCGCTCATCCGGCGTTCCGTCCTCGAGCTTGGAGTCCGGCTCGTCAAGGCCAAAGCGCTTGCGAACATGGAGGAGGTCTTCTTCGTCGAGGCCGACGAGCTCTTCGGTGCCGTCGAGGCCATCGAGCGGGGCGAGCAACCCAGCTCACTGAGCGAACTGGCTGAGGCTCGCAGACTCACCTGGGAACACCACAAGACGCTGGATGCGCCCGACGCATTGCCCGCTGGCGAGTCCAGCAACACCAGCATTGCCCCGCTGGTCGGTTACTTCGACGACGCGCCGGGCCCGAGGCTTGTTGGGCAGAGCGCGAGCCCTGGCCGTCATCGCGGCGCGGTCAGGCTGGTGCGCTCCCTGGCCGACGCTGGCGACTTCGTCCGCGGCGACATCCTGGTGACAGTCGCGGCCAGCCCCGCGCTGATGCCGCTGATCATCATCGCCGGGGCTATCGTCACCGAAGCTGGCGGCGGTGCGTCGCACTCGTCGCTCATCGCCCGCGAGCTTGGCGTTCCCGCCGTGGTCAACACCGGCGTGGCGACGCAGGTCCTGCGCGAGGGCCAGGTGGTCGACGTCGACGGAACACAGGGAGTCGTCACGATCGAAGCCTGAGTGGCTCGACCTGAGTTGCCCGGTAGGAGTTGTCCACACGCATCAACCGAGGAAATCCTCGGCGAACCGCTCCATCCGCTCGACCATCTCCCCCTCGGACGCGCCGCTCAGTCCGACGATCAGCGACGTGAACCCCAGCCCGGCCAACGTGTCGATATCCTGTGCCACGTCGTCATGCGCCCCGGTCATAATGCGACGGCCGTCCGGTCCCGCCGCAGGCTCGGTGTCGTACCAACCCGCATGGTAGGCGTAGCCGATGGCCGCGGGGTCACGGTCGCGCAACGCCGCCTCGCGCTGGATGACATCGATGGCAGCCCGCAGCCGCTCAGGAGTATCCATGGGGTAAGTGGGGTTCGAGCCGATCGGATACCAGCCGTCGCCCAGCCTCGCCACGCGGCGTAGGGCTGCGGGACTCTCACCGCCTATCCACAATGGAGGGTGTGCCCCCGGCGGCGGCTTGGGCGCGAAGAGGACGTTGGAGAAGCGCACGTACGTGCCGTCGTAGGTGGGCTGCTCGGCCGTCCAGAGCTCTTTGAATGCTTTCAGGTACTCGTCGGTCGCTTTGCCGCGGGCGTCGAAGGGCGGGGTTTGAAGCGCATCGAACTCCTCGCGGAGCCAGCCAGCCCCGCAGCCGATGACCAGGCGACCGCCGGACAGCGCGTCGATGGTTGCCAGCGTCTTCGCGGCTAGGATGGGCGGACGGTACGGTACGACCATGACCGACGTCAGCAGCCGCGCGGAGGAAGTCTGCCCGGCCAGGAATGCGAGCACGGTCAACTGCTCGAGTATCTCGCCGGTTCCCGTGGAACTGATGGTCCCCGACTCACTGTAGGGGTACGTCGAGTCGTTGGTGACAGGGAATATGACGTGGTCGCTGACGCCGATGATGCGAAAGCCGAGGGCCTCGCCACGCTGTGCGACCCTGGTCATGGCGGCAGGCTGGGCGACGGGCCCACGGGACGGGATGACGAAACCAAACTCCATGCGGTACTCCAAGTGAGGGTTGGCCTAACCATAGCGGCTGGGCGCACCGCACGTGCACTCGGCGCGAATCGCCACTAGGTGGGCAAAAGTGAGGACGAGTCGGTGCTGGTGCACCGCAGCCACATTCGCCCGGCCTCCCTTAGCCGCCTGCGTGCATGTCCGACTCGTTGAGGTGCGCGAACTGCGCATCGTAGAGCGACGCATAGGGCCCGTCGGCGCGCATGAGCTCGACGTGTGTTCCACGCTCCACAATGCGTCCGCCGTCCATGTACAGAATGAGGTCGGCCGAGTGGACCGTCGAGAGCCGGTGCGCAATGACGATGGTCGTGCGGCCTGCCATGAGAGTGGCCAGCGCCTGCTGCACGGCGTGCTCCGAGTGGGTGTCCAACGAGGCCGTCGCCTCGTCCAGCAGGAGCACACGGGGGTCCTTGAGCATGATTCGGGCGAGGGCCAGGCGCTGTTTCTCGCCGCCCGATAGGCGATAGCCTCGCTCTCCGACGACCGTGTCGAGACCCTCAGGCAGGCCCTCGACCACGTCGAGCACCTGGGCGGCGCGGCAGGCCTCTAGGAGATCGTGAGTCGGTGCGTCGGGCTTTGCGAGCAGCAGGTTTTCGCGCACCGTCGCGTGGAACAGGAACGTCTCCTGGGTCACGTACCCGATCTGGCGCCTGAGCGAGGCGAGCGTGACGTCGCGGACGTCGTGGCCATCGATCAACACGCGGCCGCCAGTAGCGTCATATAGGCGTGGGATCAAATACGTTAAGCTCGTCTTGCCCGCACCGCTGGGTCCGACGAGCGCCACCATGCGGCCAGGAGCCACGTCGAGGTCGACGCGGGCGACGGCCGGCCGGCCGGGCAGGTACTGCAGCGAGACGCCGTCTAGCACGACGTGCCCATCCACCTCCGACAGCACCGTCGCGCCCTGCGCGTCAAAAATGTCAGGCTCCAGGTCCAGGTACTCGAAGATGCGCTCGAAGTAGGCCGCGGAGGTCACCACGTCGACGTGCAGGCTCATCAGGTCGGTGGCCGGGCCGTACAGCCGGCCCAGTAGCGAGACGAAGGCAACCACGATGCCCAGGCTCAGTGTGCCGGAGATGACCTGGCCTCCGCCGTACCAGTAGATCAGCGCAGGGCCGGCGGTCGTGACCAGGGCCAGCAGCATGAAGTACCAGCGCCCGACCAGCGCCTCGCGCACCTGAAGGTCCATAAGCCCGCGGTTCTCCGTCCGGAAGCGATCCAGGACCTCGCCCTCGCGGCCAAAGGTCTTGATCAGCATCTGCCCGCTGATGCTGAGGCTTTCCGCCATCAGCGAGTTCACACCCGCGTTGCGCTGCTGCCGCTCCGCGCGCATCCGTCGCCGCAGCTTTCCAACGGTGAACGTCGGGATGATGAGCCACGGCAGGACGATCAGCGCGAGCACCGTGAGCCGCCAGTCCAGGGTGAGCATCGCCGCCAGCGTTGTGGAGAGAATGAGCACGTTCGAGACGATCGACACCAGTGTGCCGGAGATAACGGAGTCGATACCCGCGACGTCCGAGGTCAGGCGCGACATCATTTCGCCGGTGCGTGCCTCGGTGAAGAACCGCAGCGACAGCGACTGGAGCCGCGTGAACATACGCAACTTCAGGCTGTGCATGATGCGCTGGCTGACCAGCGTGTTGAGGTAGCTGCGCAGCACGCCTACCAAACCCATGGCCAGCGCGGCCCCCGCGAACGCGAGCGCGAGCCCGGCCAGCAGCTGGCGGTCAGCGCCATCAATGGCACTGTCGATGATGGCCCGCGTCAGCAGCGGAGGGACGACGCCGACGCCGGCGGCCAGCGCAACGGTGGCAAATATCAGCAACAACTGGCGCCAGTACGGCGTCAGGAAACCGATAATACGCCGGAGGTTGAGTTCGCTGAGGGCGGTGGGGGAGGAGATGGATTCGCGGCGGCCGGCTCTCACCTGGCCAGTATACGAGGCGAGCTTAGGCCAGCGAGTCCAGTAGCTCGCCGACGCGCCGGCCAATCTCGTCGCGGATGGCGCGCACGCGCTCCGGCGGCTCGCCCTTGGGGTCGGGCAGGCCCCAGTCGGCGTGATCTGTGAGGAACAAGGCAGGGCACGCGTCCGAGTCGATGGCGCACCCCATCGTGATGACCCGGCCCGCGGCCTCGATCATCTCGTTGGACAGCAACCTCGGCTCCGTGTCCGCTACGTCTACGCCCAGCTCTCGCATCGCTTCGACGACGTTGGCGTGGACGTGGTCAGCGGGCTCGGTCCCGGCGGACTCGGCCAGGTAGCCCAGGCCGCGAGCGAGTGCAGCTCGATTGAACATTGATTTCGCCATCTGACTCCGGCCAGCATTGTGGACACATACGAAAAGGACATGGGCCATTACGTAACCACCGCTTCGTACTCCGCAGTCCCAACAGGCGCCAAGCGGTGGACGTGTCGTGAGAGCAGGTCGTAGGCGAAGGCGCCCAGCGGCGCGCCCATCAGAGGGCCGACGACGTAGACCCAGAATCCGCCTGACGGGCCCGGTATCGCCGTGCTTCCCCACCCGGCGAAGAACGCGACGATGCGCGGCCCGAAGTCGCGGGCAGGGTTCCAACCCGCCTGAGTCAGCGGCGCGAACACGCCGATTAACACCATCAGCGTGAGGCCAATGAGCAGCGGGTTCAGGATGGCGCTCCCGGTCCGCCGCTTGCGGTCCACGACCGCGAACACCACGAAGGCCAAGACGGCGGTGCCGAACGCTTCGACAATGGCCGCGCTGCCCGGCGATACCAGCGCCCGGACAGCCTCGCCGGTGCCGAACAACGCCGGGTTGGGGAAGTACTCGCCGAATATCATGGCGGAGAGTTCGCTTCCCGGCTCGCCACGAACGAGCCGCTCGGCAGCCTCGAAATCAGCGATGCGGGTCCCGAATACCCACAAGGTAGTAAGTCCGGCAAGAACGGCGCCTGCCAGTTGCGAACCCCAGTAGGGTAACAGCCGTCGAGGCGGAAACATCTGTGGACGGAACAGCGCGAAGGCCAAGGTCACGGCCGGGTTCAGGTGCGCGCCTGAGAGCGCCCCCGTGAGGTAAATAGCGAGGGAAAGGCCCACGCCCCAGATGGCGGCGACCTGCCAGAGGCCCACGTCCGCGCCGGTCACGAGCGAGGCCGCGACCGCGCCCGTGCCAATAACGACCAGTAGGTAGGTGCCGACGACTTCGCCGATGCACGCGAGGGTCAACTGCATCTGCTCTCTACGCCTCGTCCGCTTGCTCTCTATACTCGCTCGTTCATGCTACTTCCGCGCATCCTGTTACGACCATCAAGTGATGGCGGTTAAGGTCTTCGCCAACACCCAGCCGAGGACCAGGCAGAAAGGGTAGGTGACGAGCCACGCCAGCAAGATGCTGCGCGTGACGCCCCAGCGCACGGCCGAGAACCGACGTGTCGCGCCCACGCCCAGGATGGTGCTGGTCGAAGTGTGAGTCGTGCTCACCGGCAGGCCGATGCTCGAAGCGGCCTCGATGACCGATGCCGCGGTGAAATTGGCCGCGAAGCCGCTGATGGGCTCCAGCCGCGTGACGCGCATGCCCAGGGTCCGTATGACTCGCCAGCCCCCGATGGCGGTGCCCAGGCCTATGGCCAATGCCGAGACGATGATCATCCAGAAGTCGATGCTCAGGTCTTGCGAGGAGTAGACAGCCCAGCTGAGGGCGATGATGCCCATGGCATTCTGGCCATCGTTTCTGCCGTGGCTGTACGACAGGAACGCCGCCGAAAGAATCTGCAGCTTGGAACCCACCGCGTTCACCGACGACGGCGCCCGCCGCCGTAAAGCCCAGTAGATCGCGATCATCAGCAGGAAGCCGCCGATGAAGCCGAGGAGTGGTGAGAGCGCCAGGGCCAGCAGCACCTTCACAACCACGGCTGTGTTGAGTTCCGAGAAGCCGGCGACGGCCGTGCCGGCGCCAACAACCCCTGCGATCAGCGAATGGCTGACGCTGACCGGGAAGCCGAGCCGGGTGGCGATGATCACCCAGATGACCGACGCGGCGATGGCCGAGGCGACTGCGTACTGCGTCATTAGCTCGGGGTCGATAATGCCTTTGCCGATGGTCTTGGCAACAGCTGTCCCCGAAAGGGCGCCTGCCGCGTTGAGTACACCGGCCATAAGCACGGCGGCCACCGGCGTGAGCGCCCGTGTCGAGATGGCGGTGGCGACCGCGTTAGCCGCGTCATTCATGCCATTCGCGTAGGCGTAGGCCAACGCCAGCGCGATGGTGATGGCGAGAATGGCGACTTCAAGCATGCTTCAGCACAATTGCCTCTATGACGTTGGCGGCGTCCTCGCAGCGGTCGGTTGCGCCCTCCAGCAGCCCGTAGATCTCTCGCCACTTAATGATCTCGATGGGGTCCTTTTCGATGGCGAAAAGCTCGCCGACCGCCTTGGATGTCACCTGGTCGGCCTCGTTCTCAATGCGGTTCAGTTCGACGGTCAGCGGTAGTAACTCGCGGAGGCGGCCACGCGCCCGCAGCTTCTCGCCCGCGTCCTCAAGCAGCGCCCCGGCCTGGTCGATCAAGTGGGTGAGCTCGATGGCCCGTGGCGTGGGTGCCGTCACGTGGTACTCGACCATCGTGCGCGCGGCCTCCTCCGCCATGTCCACCACGTCGTCGAGCCGCACGCCTAGCTCGGCGATGTCCTCGCGGTCGAAGGGCGTCACGAACGTCCGATGGAGGTTCGACATGATCTCGTGGATGATGTGGTCGCCAATCTCCTCGAGGTCGCGGATATGGGCGGCCTTGCGCTCAATGTCCTGGTAGTCCTCGAAGAAGTCCACCAGCGCGATGGTCGTCTGGTGGAGGTTCCGAGTGCTGCTGCGGAGGAGTCCGAAGAAGCGGTCCTCTCTCGGCAGCAGTGCCTGCGGTAGGAAGCTGGATAGGCGCACGGTGTCTCCTGTGTTCTGGGCTCGGTTCGTTTCGTTACAGTCTCATCAGGCTTGGGCGCGCGACGGTTACGCCCCAGACCACCACGATGCAGAGCACACCGAGCCCCGCCATCGCGGCTGCCGGGCTAACCGCCGCGGCCAGGGCTCCAGCGAACAGTGCTCCACCTGCCGCCACACCCTGTGTCAGCACCGTCAGGCTCATAACACGGCCTCGCAGTTCGATTGGTGTGCCCATCAGGATCATGCTGTTATTGGCGGCCCGGAACGCTGTCTGCGCCGCCCCGACCAAGGCGAGACCGGGAACCGCGAACCAGAAGAGAGGCCAACCGCCAGGCAGCAGATCCACAGCGCCCATGGCGAGAAGCGCAGCGCCGTAGGCCGTGCCAGATCCAATCATAACCCGCCCGTGCCTGGGCATTGAACCGCGCGATGCGATGACGAGACCGCCGAGGAGCGCGCCCGATCCCGCGACCGTAAACAGCGCTCCAAACCCGGCCGCATCGACGGCGAGGGTCTGGAGCGCGTAGACGATCAAAATCGCTTGATAGCTGAATCCGAAGGCTAATGGGCCGACGGCGATGAGCAACTGAGCCAGCAGTGTCTTATTTTTCCACGCGTAGGATAACCCCTCTGCGAAAGACCGGAATATCGATCGATCACGCGCGCCTTTCTCGGGCTTGGCCGCGTCGGGGATTCGCATGAGACCCGTGAACACGAGAATCATGACGTAGAGGATCACCGACAGGGCGTAGCCCCACCCGCCCTGGCCCGTTGCGGCTACGAGCACCGAAACGAGCAGCGGTGTCGTGATGCGCGTGGCGTTGATGGCAATTGAGTTCAGCGTCATTGATTGCAGGATCAGGCTTGGCGGCACCAGCGACGGGATCAGCGATGTGCGCACCGGCTGGTTGACCGCCTGCCCTAGCGCCAGTCCTACCGCGCTCGCATAGAGGTGCCAGAGCTCGAGCGCGCCGGTGAAAGCAAGCGCGGTCATGGCCCCGAACACGGCCAAGGACCAGGCCTGGATGAGCATCAGGAGCTGGCGCCTGTCGAAGCGGTCGGCAAGTACGCCGCCCCACAGCCCGAAGAGCAGGGACGCACCCCCGCGGACGCCCTCCAGCGCACCTAAATGCAGAGCCGAGCCGGTCAGCTCGAAGGCGATGACGCTGCGCGCGATGCGCTCGGCCCACATGGTGCCCGCCTGGCTGAGTTGCCCCAGCCACAGGAGGCGGTACTCCCTGAACCGAAGGGACACGAAGGCGCGGAGTGCACGAGGCACCGTCCTGAGGTCGACCTCAGTCTCGAATGCGGAGGGTGTAATTAGTGGGCTCTGCGGATCCAACGTTTCGATCGACGGCGCGGGCGTCCCGCTAGAGGATAGGGGCGCCGGTAGCCTAGAATTTCAACTTTTCAGGATGCCGATGCGGCGGCGCGAATCTGCGCATGATCCTGACGGAGAGATTCCTCTCGAGCCTGCCCTGAACGTGCCGAAGGCCGCCTGCCTATGCGATCACGGAGCCCGCGATGAGCCCGAAGCCGCCGAGGTGTCGTGTCATGATCGCGCGGCAAAGGCCTGAACCCACGCGCGTACATCCGCCAAGGGGAGCACGTCGGCGTACTTCTCGTTCATGTCGAACAGATTGATGGCGTGTGAGGCTTCGTCGCGGTCGAACACGGCCTCCTCGGCCACGATCATGCGGTAGCGATAGCTACACCCGTCGATGACTGACGCGCGGACACAACCGCTGGTCGTCTCGCCGGCCACAATGATGGTGTCGACGCCCTCGCGGATGAGGTGGCTGGCCAGTGGGGTTCCGAAGAAGGCGCTGGGCGCGGTTTTCTCCAGCACGGCCTCGCCGGATAGGGGCGCCACCTCGTCCACGATGTCGTACATGCGCCGGACGCGGTCCTCGTGCGCCGAGTCGACTACCCTGGGATCAGGCTGTCCACCACGGTTGGCATAGCGCCACTCCCTCACGCCGGAAGTCTGTTCAGCCATGCCAGTGACGTAGACCACTGGCATGCCGGCATCCCGAGCATCTGCCAGCAGCGCCTGGACGTGCGGGAGGGAGTCCCACGCGGCCAGACCGCAACTCCCGGGCCATTTCTTGACGGCCTCCAGCAGCGGCTCAGGCTCATCGCCGAACACCCACCTGTACATGTCTACCAGCAGCAGCGCGGGCTTCTTGCCAAACCCGACCACCGGTTGCACCGCTGCGCCGGCTCTGGCTCGATCTTGCTCGGATAGGTAGTGGTCCCAGATACGTTCGGTCATGCCACACACCTCCGTCGGTACTTGCTCGCGGGCGCAGCGTAGCACACGCAAGCGCGCTTAAGTCACTGGCCATGACTCCTAGCCCGCGGCCGCCGGCTCCGCCTGCGTACCACTGGCGACCACCTCGCGCAGGTGCCGGATATCGCGGCTCATCAGGTACGCGCCGCCCCCGCTGACCGCCACCACAGCCCCACCGATGGCGACGGCCGCCGCGGCGCCGATGGCCACAGCCAAGCCGCCGGCTGCTAGCCCACCCAGCGGCGCCAGGCTGAACATAATGCTACGCAGGCTGAGCACGCGGCCTCGGTATTGGTCCGACACCAGTAGGTTGATCACCGTGCCGGCTGCAATCTGGAAGAGCGCGAACGCCAGGCCCACGAGAACTAGCACGAACAGGCCCAGCGCGAGCGAGCCGGATATCGCGGCCACGGCCGCGAAGATGACAATGGTGATGCCGGTGGCCACGGCGCCGCCGATGAGCAGCCAGGGCCGGTCTTGGTAGCGGCCGAATGAGGCGACCGTGATCGTCCCGATGATGCCGCCGACACCGTTGACGGACAGCAATAGGCCGAAGCCGCCGGAGCCGGTGTTGAAGTAGTCCTCCGCGAAAACCGGCATGAGGATGGCATAGGAAAGACCGAAGAAGCCGGCGATGAACGACAGTCCGAGCAGGTAGAGGAACACGGGCGACCCGCGGACGTAATGCAGGCCGTCGACCACGTCATGGAAGACCGTCTCCCCGGTCGATCGCTCAATGGGCCCCATGCGCACGAGCGCCATGGCCAGCACCATGACCAGAAAGCCCGCGACGGTTGCCATGAGCGCGGCCGCTGCGCCGATCGAGTCGTTTCCGGTGGCCGCACCGACGAAGGCGATCAGGCCGCCGGCCAGCCCCGGCGCGAACACGCGGGTCGAGCTCCACACGGTCTGGTTGAGCGAGATCGCGTACACGTACTCATCGCGTGGGACTAGGTAAGCCCAGATCATGCGCCGTGCCGGCTGGTCGATGCCGAGGGCGATGCTGGCCAGGAATGTGCCGAGGAGCAGGTGCCACAACTGTGCCTGGCTGAAGAACGTGACAGCGGCCATGCCGGCGATGACGGCGCCGGCGAGCGCCTGGCCAATGATGATCAGCTTGCGAGGATTGAATCGGTCAGCCAGCGCCCCGCCGAACAGATTGAACACCAATGCCGGGAGCGCATGCGTTCCGCCCACGATCCCC
>CAUYXS010000036.1:0-10578 GCA_963577205.1 Dehalococcoidia bacterium
GGACAGTTGGAGGTCTGGGACCTCACGCACGACGCGAGTTGGACACTGGGCCCCGGCATGCTCTACGTCGTGGGCCCCCGGGACCGCCATCGCGTGACTACTCACGGTGACGCCCATCTAGCTAGTCTTTTCAACCCCGCGCTATCGGGGACGGAACGGCCCGATGCCGATGGGACCTTCGCGCCTACAGGCGACGTACCCCCGGCCTGGCAGGGCGAGATGGGGCGGACGATGTTCGTCATGCGAGACGAGGATGCGGGCCACGCCGTGCTTCGCGGAGGTCCTCGCGCCCCGTGGCGGACCACCACGTCTGGAACGGTCAGGACCTCCCTTTTTCTCGGCCCCACCGAAGGGTGTGGCCTAACGATCTCTATGCCGCGTGGCACAGCGGACTCCATGCTCTGGTACAAAAACCACGTCGAGGCCAACTATGTCCTCGTGGGCGAGGCCACTGTCGAGGACTTAGCGACCGGGCAAGAGTGGATGCTGAAGCCTGGCTCTCTTTATGTCGTGGGCCCGCGGGACCACCACAGGCTAAAGGCGGAGAACGAGGTTTACTTCATGAGCGTCTTCAACCCGCCGCTGCGAGGCGGCGAGGCCCGCGATGCCGACGGGGCATACCCTGCCACTGGTGAAGTGCCCCTCGCGTGGCGAGCGTGACCTAGCGCGGCTGAAAGGCTCCGCCTACTTGCGGCGCGGCTCGCCGAGGTCGTGACTTTCGTCGTGTGTTCGCCTAGGCGGGCTGCTAATCGGCCGGGCCATGGGCTTCGCCCTAGCCTATGTGTTCCTCTGGGAAGGTCTGCTTGCCATCTTCCTGGATGGGATCCGTTATCTGAGCATCCGACGCCATACCCTGGGCATCCTGACGGTCTTTATGAAGAAACCTTCGCAGGCGTCAGGGATTGGGCCCTAGAGCTTCCTGCCGCCATCGTTAGCGCGGTCGTGGGGACGGTCGGCTTCATTTTGCCGGCGACCTGGCGCGCCCAGAGGACGGGTCTTTCTCTTAGGTGAGAGCGCCGAGCACGTCCAGGTACTTCACGCCCGTCCCGGTGTTCATAAGCACCGTCTCGGCGTCGCGCGACAGGAAGCCGCCGGCCCGCAACTTGCGATAGCCTGCCAGTGTCGCCGCGCCCTCCGGCGCCGGCCAGATACCCTCAGCGGTGGCCATCTCGCGCATCGCTTCTCGTATTTCGTCGTCGCTGACCGTGATGGCGGTGCCTTCGCTGGCGCGCACGGAGTCCAGGATAAGGTAGTCGCCGATGGCTGACGGTACACGGATGCCCGCCGCGATCGTGTGCGCATCGGCCCATGGCTCAGCATGCCGCAGCCCTTGCTCGAACGCGCGGACGATGGGCGCGCAGCCGTCCGCCTGCACGACGATCATCTTGGGGCGCTCCGGCCCAATCCAACCGAGGGCTTCCATTTCCTCGAACGCCTTCCACATGCCGACTATGCCGGTACCACCCCCCGTGGGGTAGACGATGACCTCGGGGAGCCGCCAGCCGAGGTCAGCGGCGATTTCGTAGCCCATGGTCTTCTTGCCTTCGACCCGGTATGGCTCTCGCAGGGTGGAGACATCAAATAGGTCGAGTTCCGCCGCGCGTTCTTTCGCTGCAGCCCCGGCATCTGATATCAAGCCGTCCACCAGCGTCAGCACCGCGCCAGCCATGGTGCTCTCCACTTTGTTGGCCACGGGCGCGTCGCGCGGCATGAAGACGTGGGCTTCGATTCCCGCCCGGGCACAGTAGGCGGCGAGCGCACCCGCGGCGTTGCCCGCCGACGGCAAAGTCAGTCGGCGCAAGCCCAGCTCAAAGGCCTTCGAAACGGCCGCCGAGAGGCCGCGCGCCTTGAACGAGCCCGTCGGGTTTCCGCTCTCGTCCTTGATCCACAGCGTCGCGGCGTCGAGTGCCGCCTCGAGGCGGCGGGCCCGGAGCATCGGCGTGGCGCCCTCACCGAGCGTGACGACGTTCGCCGGATCGAGGACCGGCATCAGCTCCGCATAGCGCCACATAGACGGGGCTCGCGCAGCCAACGCATCGCGGTCAACTGCCACTCTCGCAGCGTCCAGATCGTAGCGTGGGTAGAGCACTTTCCCGCACGCCGAACAGGTGCGGTGCGGCTCCGACGCCTCGTGACACGCGCCGCAGGCAGTGCACTCCAGGTGCGAAAGGTAACTATGCATAGGGCGTGAGGGCATGAAGCGGCCCACTAGGGCAGCCAGCAAGGCTATCCACGATTGACCCAGCGCCAGAATCTAGCGGCCGCGTTCGGCTCGACCGGGACCTCGATACTCTCACCTCGCCAGCGTTTCTCGGCCGGCGAGTGCGGCTTGGTGAAAAAGACGAAGTAGGCGAGCACGATGGCAGCGAGGCCAACCCAGAAAGGGCTCTGGGCACCCAGGATGAGCGCCAAGAGCAGCAGGATCGTCCCACCGAGAAGGAGACGTCCCGACGTGAAGACAGTGGAGAGGCCTCCGCCTCTTGCTGACCTGAGCACACGAGGTGCCGACAAGGGCTTGGCAAGGCGTACCTTGCGGCCGCCGACTGCCGGTAACTCGTCGTTCACGCGGCCAAGGATTTCCTCGATCTCGCGCTGATAGCGATTGTCGTCGACCATCCTCCGCCCTCCGCCACTGGTCCTCTAGCCACGCCCCGCAGGGTCCGGCCAGCAGTGCAACCTTTATCCGATATCCGAAGCTACGGCACGCCTGCACTGCTCGATTCAAGCACACCGGGTAGGGGTTCGCAAGAGGGACGAAGTCGCCTCGATGGCCCGGCGCGCCCTCAGCGACTGGGCGCCTCAACGGTGTGCGGTACCCTGAAGGATGATGGTCCTCCAAAGTGGGATGCTATGGGTTTGCCGTACCGAGCATTAAGTAATACTTAAATAGTTGGTGCCAGAAGGCGCAAACGAAGAGGCTGTTGTGCTAGAGGCCGAGGAGCCGGACCGTTGCGCGGCCTTTCGCCTTGCGGTTCACGTACAGCAGGAGCGCAGTCAGGCCTTCGACGGTCCGTGAGTTGGCCAGCGGGCCGCCGTCGATGCCGCGCAGGCTAGCGATGGCCTCGGCGAGGCCGATGGTGTCGGCCTTGGCCTGCTCGTCGTCGCCACAAATGATGATGTCGCCGTCCAGCGCCTTGTCGGGCTGGAGCAGTTCCTTGGCGCTCAGGTTCTGAAACCCAGAGGTGACTCGGCTCGATGGAAGGCGCTGTTGCATCAGTTCAGCGGCGGAGCCCTCCGGAACGGCGACGGCGCTCGCCATCCCTTCTTCGAAAGCCAGCGGCGCGACGACCGAGATGACCAGCTTGCCGGCGAGATGGAGCGCCAGTTCGCTTACCGTGGCATCAAGCCCCTCGAAGGGGACCGAGACGGCGACCCATTCGGCGGCACGCGCGGCCTCGGCGTTGAGCGCGCCGCTCACGGAGATGCCCTCGCGCAGCGCGGCAAGGCCGTCTGCGGCCTCAGCGGCGCGATCGGCATCCCGCGAACCAAGGATGATGTGGTGGCCCGCCATGGCCCAGCGAAGGCCAAGGCCACGGCCCTCAGGGCCCGATCCGCCGATGATCGCGATGGTTGTCATAGCGACCACAGGATAGAGGCACGTGAAATCGCGCACAAGGCGCAGCCGGCCCACGCTGTGCTAGCGTCCGGGGGGATTATGATCTCACACCTGCGCGCCATTGATCTCACTGACCACCGCGGTATCTTCTGCGCCAAGGTCCTGAGCGACCTCGGAGCGGACGTCATCAAGGTCGAACCGCCGGGAGGTGGGCTCGCCCGCTGCATCGGCCCTTTCCTCGCGTCGGCTGGGTCCGCTGAAAACGTGCCGGAGCCAGAGCGCAGTCTGTTCTGGCGTGGCTTCGCCACCGGCCAACGATCGGTCGTTCTTGACGTCGAGGAGCTCCAAGACCGCGAGGCGCTGGTACGCCTGGTGGCGTCCGCAGACTTCCTCATCGAGTCGTTCGCTCCCGGCTACCTGACCACGCTAGGGCTCGACTACCAGTCGCTCCGCCAGCACAACCCAGGCCTGGTTATGATCAGCATCACGCCCTTCGGCCAGGCCGGGCCGCGTGCATCCGATGCCGCGACTGACCTGACCGGGGTCGCGTTGAGCGGCTCGATGTTTCTGACGGGCGAGCCGGATCGGCCGCCGGTTCGAATCAGCCACACGGCGCAGTTCTGGCTGGTCGGCGCTGCCGCCGGAGCCGCCGGAGCGATGGTCGCGCACCATCACCGGCTGCGTACCGGCGAGGGCCAGCACGTCGACGTGTCATGCCAGCAGGCGATGGCTCGCACGCTATCGCACGCGCCCCAAGTGTGGGATCTCGCCGGTATCAACTTGGGGCGCAGCGGCGCCTACCGCATGATCGGCGATGTCACTATGCGCGTGACCTACGCCTGCGCCGACGGCTACGTCTCGTTCTTCTACCCCGGAGGCGCCGCGGGTGCCAGGAGCATGGCGGGGCTGGCCGAGTGGATGCGGAGCGAGGGCGAGCCTGATTCTTACATCGAGGAAACAGACTGGTCGCAGTTCGAGTTCGGCACGACGCCGCAGTCCGCATTGGATGTTCTTGAGAAGTCCCTGAGCCGGTTCTTCGCTTTTCGGACCAAGCGGCAACTGGCCGACGGCGCAGTGACTCACCGCGTCATTCTTTTCCCCGCCAGCGACGCCCAAGACCTGCTGGGTCACCCGCAGTTGGACGCTCGCGTGTTCTGGCAGCGCCTGGACGGCGAGCAGCCTTTGCGCCATCCCGGCGGGTTCGTCCGCGCCAGCGGCGCTGTCGTAGGGCCGCGGCGCCGGGCTCCAAGGTTGGGCGAGCACACCGCCGAAGTGATGGCCGAACCTGTCCTTCCACGCACTGCCCGCTGGCGACCGCCAGCGGGCACCACGCGTACTGGCCACACACTTGGGGCATTCGGAGGGGTGAAGGTGCTCGATTTCTGCTGGGTGGTCATCGGCCCCATGTTGACTCGCTACCTGGCTGACTTCGGTGCGACGGTCGTCCGCGTCGAGGCCAAAAGCCGAATGGAGACTCTGCGCCTATCGCAGCCCTTCAAGGACGGCCTGCCTGGGCCCAATCGTTCGGGCTATTTCTCTAACTACAACATGAACAAGCTCGGTATCGCGCTGAACATGGGCAAACCCGGCGCCATCGAATTGGCGAAGCGACTCGTGGAGTGGGCCGACATCGTGACCGACAACTTCACGCCGGGGACCATGGAGCGCTGGGGGCTCGGCCCAGACGACCTTCGTCGCATCAATCCTGGCGTCGTCAGCTTCAGTGCGTCGATGCTAGGCAGCGGCGGCCCGCACTCGGCGCAGCCAGGCTACGGTCCAGTGCTGACCTCGTTGGCCGGATTCTCCTACCTCACCGGCTGGCCGGAACGGCCGCCCAGCACGCCTTACGGGGCCTACACCGATTTCCTGTTACCTCATTTGGGTATCGCCGCCATAACGGCCGCGCTGGACAGGCGGCAGCGCACGGGCGAGGGTACGCACATTGAGCTCTCGCAGTTGGAGGGCTCCCTGCAGTACCTGTCCCCAGTTCTGCTGGACGCGCAGGCCAACGGCCGGATCGCGGGCCGAGAGGGAAATATGGACCCGGGCATGGCGCCGCACGCGGTCTATCGATGCGCAGGAGACGACCGTTGGTGCGCGATCGCCTGCGAGGATGACCGGCGTTGGCGAGCGCTCTGCGAGGCGATGGGGTGGCCCGCGCTGGCCGACGACCTCCGTTTCGGCACGCTCGCTGCGCGCAAGGCCAACGAGACGGCGCTCGACGCCCAAGTCAACGCGTGGACCTCGGAGCTCGATGCGCACGAGGTCATGGCGCGCTGCCAACGCGCGGGTGTGGCGGCAGGCGTCGTCCAGACGACCGAGGAGCTCTTCGCCGACCCGCAGTTGCGGCACCGAGGACACTTCGTGTGGCTGGACCACCCGGAGATGGGGCCTCACGCGACGGACGGTAATGCTTTTATTCTATCGCGGACGCCCGCAGCCTACGTCAGGCCGGCTCCTTTGCTGGGACAGCACAACGAGAAGGTCTGCCGTGAGCTGCTGGGCATGCGCGACGATGAGATCGCCGCGCTGTACTCCGTGGGGGCGTTGGAGTAATTCGCGAGACCCGCTAGGCCATGCCCCACATGCTTGCGAGTGCTTCTTGGTGCTCGACGTAGTCGTAGACCGGGCTCACAAGGATCATCTCAGCACCCGCGTCAGCCACGGCCGCGAGCCGTTCTTGCACGATGCGCTCGGGACCCCAGACGCTGACCCGCGATGCCATTTCGGCGTTGCCATAGTAGGCGCCGAACCATTCGCGCAACCGCCGCTCAGCCCTAGCCGAGTCGTCGTCGATGGCGATATAGACTCGCTTCGACACTGCGAACGTGGCCGGGTCTCGGCCCTCGGACTCCAACACTTGGCGCAGCAGCCCCAGCTGTTCATCGAAGTCATCGGCTGTCGATGACCCGGCACCCATCCAGCCGTCGCCATGCCGGACAGCACGGCGGATCGCTGGTTCGGCTCGTGCGCCGAACCAGATCGGCGGGTGTGGGCGCTGGGCCGGCTTAGGGTTCATCGGAGCGTCCGTCAGCCGCCAGATTTTGCCCGCGAAGGTCGCCGTGCCGTCGGCCCACAGAGCCTTCATCACTTCGACGCCCTCGGCTAGACGCAGCAGGCGTCGGTCCTTAGGCGTACCTTCGACACTCGGTGCCACGTCACGGTTGCCGGCGCCCACGCCCACGATGAGCCTGCCGCCGGAGAGTTGGTCGACAGAGGCAAGCTCCTTGGCCAGTTGCACCGGGTCATGGCGCGCCATGACCAACACCGAGACGCCGAGCTTGACGGTCGAGGTCATGGCGGCGGCGGCACTCAGCAGCGAGACAGGCTCCAGCGCTGAGGCATGCCCCAGCGTCTGCTCTTGGTCCCAGAGGCTGTCGAAGCCGTAGCGCTCCGCTCCTTCGGCGATAGTACGGATCAGGTTGAGGTCAACTGCGCCATCAATGAAGACCTGCGGGAGCGGGTAGCCGAGGCGTGCTTTGTCGGCGAGGGCCATCGTGAAACCTCCGCGGTCAAGGTGAAGCAGTCTGTATTTTAGCAGTGGCCGGGCGCGAGGCTCAGCCGGGAAAGATGGAGGAGAAGGCGGCCATGTCGAAGATCAAGCATATCGAATCGATGGCTCCGTCGAACACCTTATGGGCTTCAACGGCCTTCACCAGCCCACGCAGCTGGCTGACGGCGCCCACGAAGTCGTCGGCGTTGCCGAATACGTCGCAGGGACCGCGAATCGACAGCCCGCCGGCCAGCAGCGCCCGGACGCTTGCGAAGTCTTGTTTCGACCGCACATCGAAGTAGCCCCTCACCGTTTGCCATGCGCTCTACGCCACGCCGGACGAGCTTGACGAGTACGTCTTGGTTGACTACATAACCAATCGCTGCAAACGAGTCCGCAACTAGCCCCACCACTTGCTCGTCAACGCCCCACCCTGTCATAATTCTCGCAACGATGGCATAACAGCCCGAGCCTTTAATTCAGTCCCGCGAGGCTGGCAAGGTACTGGGTCTAGAACCGGACAAGCCATGTGTATGGGCTTGCGCGGCAGCGGACAATACTTCGCCAAGTACCGGGCGAGGTATTTTTTTGGCCGACGAACGGGAGATCCTCTCCGCCGACGACATTCGCCAAGCCCTTGTACGCATGGCCCACGAGATCGTGGAGCGCAATCAAGGGGCGCACGCCCTCATGCTCGTCGGACTGCAGCGCCGCGGGGTCCCGCTGGCGCATCGCGTCGCTGATGCCATCGCCGACTTCGAGCAGGTCGAAGTGCCGGTGGGTGCGCTCGACATCAACCTCTACCGCGACGACCTCACCAGCCGTCCCCAACCTCTCGTGCGCCCGACGACACTGCCCGCCGGCCTTGACGGCACGCGGGTCGTGCTGGTTGACGATGTGCTCTTCACTGGCCGCAGCATCCGCGCCGCGATGGACGCACTCATGGACCACGGACGCCCTGACTCCATCCAGCTCGCAGCGCTGATCGACCGCGGTCACCGAGAGCTCCCCGTCCGCGCCGACTACGTCGGCAAGAACGTCCCCACGTCGCTCGACGAAATAGTCGAGGTCCGTCTCATCGAGGTCGACGGGTACGACGGCGTTGATCTCGTGCCACGTGCCGTCAGGAGCGTTAAGCCATGACCTCCCAGGCCCCAGCCGATCCTATCGCGCTGCCCGCAACGACGCTGGCTCCACGGAGGCATGTCCTTGACCTCGACGACTTCTCCCGCACCGAGATCGATATCGTTCTCGACACGGCACTGGCCATGCGCGAGGTCTTGGACCGAGACATCAAGAAGGTGCCGTCGCTGCGCGGCAAGGTCATCCTCACTCTTTTCCTTGAGCCCTCCACGCGCACACGAGTCAGCTTCGAGCAGGCGGGCAAGATGCTATCGGCCGACGTCATCAACATCGCCGGCTCCGGCTCAAGTGCGGAAAAGGGTGAGTCGCTGTTGAACACGACACTCACGCTCCAGGCCATGCACGCCGACCTCATCGTCGTTCGCCACCCTCAGGCAGGCGCGCCCTATTTCATGGCTCGCCACCTTTCCCGCACGGGCATCATCAATGCGGGCGATGGGCGTCACGCCCACCCGACGCAGGCGCTGCTGGATCTCATGACTATGCGCCGACACCTCGGCTCCCTTGACGGCAAAAAGGTCGTCATCGTGGGCGATTTACTCCACAGCCGGGTCGCGCGCTCCAACGTCTTCGGCCTGGCTGCGATGGGTGCCCGCGTTGTGATTAGCGGACCACCGACGCTGATACCGTTGGATCTTTCCCGTACGTCCCATTCGCAGGGCAGCCTGGGAGGCGCAGCCTACGAGCCCGATCTGGACGCCGCGATGGACGACGCCGACGTCGTCATGGCGCTGCGTCTGCAAACCGAGCGCCAGACCGCCGGCATGCTGCCGAGCGTCCGCGAGTACACGCGCCGCTGGCAGGTGACTGAGGCGCGGATGGGGCGGGCCAAGCCCAGTGCCCTAGTCATGCACCCTGGCCCAGTAAACGAAGGCATAGAGTTGTCATCGTCTCTGGCGCATGGCGTCGCATCGGTCATCGAAGAGCAGGTGACCAACGGCGTCGCTATCCGCATGGCGATCCTGTACCAGCTGCTCACCGGCGGGGAGTTGCAAACAGCATGACCGACTCCCAGCAGATCCTCATCAAGGGCGCTCGCGTTATTGACCCCGCGGACGGGACCGACGAGGTCGGCGACGTGCTGGTGCGCGACGGGGTCATCGCAGCCAAAGGCAGAGCCGTGAGCGCGCCCGACGGTGCGTTGGTGGTGAACGGCACCGGCCAAGTTCTCGCGCCAGGGTTCATTGACCTCCATGCGCACCTGCGCGAGCCGGGCCGCGAAGACAGAGAGACGGTCGCCACCGGAGCGGCCGCCGCAGCTAGGGGCGGCTTCACGACCGTCTGCTGCATGCCCAACACCGAACCCGCCATCGACAGCGCCATGATGGTCGAATTCATCGCCGCCAAGGCTCGCGAGGCAGGGCCTGTGCGCATGTTGGCCATCGGCGCCGTAACGCGCGGCCGCGCCGGCAAAGAGCTGGCGGAGATGGAGGAGATGGCTAGCGCAGGTGCCGTAGCGTTCAGCGACGACGGCTCCCCAGTGGCCACTGGGCACCTGATGCAGATGGCGCTGACGTATGCCTCCGAGCTCGGCCTGCCGGTGATCGATCACTGCGAAGACCATTCAATCACCAGAGGGCTCGGTGTCCACGAGGGCTGGGTCGCCTCGCGACTCGGGCTTGAGGGGTACCCGTCCGCGGGCGAAGAGTCGACCATGGCCCGGGACATCGCGCTGGCCGAGCTCACCGGCGGCCACTTCCACGCGGCGCACGTCAGCACGGCGGGTGGCGTCGAGCTGGTCCGCCAGGCAAAGGCACGCGGGATCCGCGTAACCGCCGAGGCGACACCGCACCATCTCACGATGAGCGAGGAGTGGGTGCTTGGCGTTCACGGTGCAGTCGCGCCCGCCAACGCGCTGGAGCTCAGCGCCTACGACACAATGGCCAAGGTCAGCCCACCGCTGCGCACGCCGGCCGACCGCGCTGCGCTCATTGACGCGCTACGCGACGGCACTATCGACTGCATCGCCACCGACCATGCGCCGCACACTTTCGCCGACAAGACGGTTCCTTTCGACGAAGCGATGGTCGGCATCTCTGTGCTGGAAACGGCGCTGGGATCGCTGATGGGGCTCGTCCACGCCGGTTCACTGAGCCTACCGACGCTGGTCCATCGGCTCACGGTGGCCCCCGCGATGGTCTTTGGCGGGGCGCTCGCAGCCTTGGGCTCGCTCGCCGTCGGCGCACCCGCCGACATTGTGCTGTTCGACCCCGACGAAGAGTGGGCCGTCGACCCGGCTGCGTTCGCCTCGAAGGGGCGCAACACTCCCCTTGCTGGCGACCGCCTGAAGGGCCGCGTTACGCTCACGGTTGCGCAGGGCATCATCGCCTTTGACGCCGCAGGCCTCACCCGTGGGACGAGCGCATGACGACCACCTATCTGGTCC
>CAUYXS010000037.1:0-10568 GCA_963577205.1 Dehalococcoidia bacterium
GCTGCTGGGTGAGGCGATCCATGACCCAGGCGACTACAACGTGAGCGTGCGGCTCTACCGTGAGGTGCAGGCTAGCGTGAAGGTCTCCGTCGTCCCGGAGGGCTACCTTGAACAGCAGGCTGCGGGTAGAACCGATGAGATCGAGGAAGCGGTAGCCGAGGAACAGCCCGAGGCTGAGACGGCCGAGGAGCAGGCCGACGCTGAGGTGCCGAAGGCTAAGGCACCCAAGGCCAAGGCCAAGGCTAGGGCCAGGGCCAAGGCCAAGGCTGAAGCGATTGACGACACGACAGGCGAGGACGCCGAAGAGGAACCAGAGGAGTAGCGCACCGCCTAGATGTACGCCGAGCAGCTGCCACCCCACGATATCGATGCTGAAGAAGCCGTCATTGGCTCGCTGCTCATCGACGGAGAGTCGATCAACCGTATCGCGACCCTCGTCAGCCCCGGCGACTTCTACCGCGATCGCAACCGCTGGTGTTATGACGCCTGCCAGGCGCTCTACCAGCGCGGCGACGCCATCAACCAGCTGACGGTCTCCCATGAGCTTGGCCTTGGCAACCACTTCGACGACATCGGGGGACCTGCCTACCTCAGCCATTTGGTGGCCATGGTGCCAACGTCGGTCCACGCTGAGCACTACGCGCGCATCGTCAACCGCACCGCCACTATGCGCCGTCTCATCGACGCGGCCGGCGATATCGCGACCATCGGTTACGCCGGCTCGGCCGACGTGGACCAGGCCATCACGCAGGCCGAGGACGCCATCTTCAAGGTGCGTGGGACCTCGGCCGTCCGCGACTTCGTCACCATCCGCCAGGTGCTTGACGAGTACCTTGAGGAGACCTCCGGCGCCAGCACGAGCACCCGTACCGTCGGGCCCATCAACTCCGGCTTCAGGGACCTCGACAGCATGCTGGGGGGGCTGCAACGCGGCGACCTGATGATCATTGCGGCACGGCCGTCGCTCGGAAAGTCCACGCTGGCCATGAACATCGCGCGGAACGCAACACAGCAAGGCGCGGTCGCCGCGGTATTCACCATGGAGATGAGCCGAGACCAAATCGCACTGCGGCTCCTGTGCGCCGAGGCCGAGGTGGTCAGCCATCGACTCCGCATTGGCCTGCTGACGGACGCCGAGTCGGCGCGGGTCATGGAGTCCATCGGTGAGCTCTCCGACCTGTCTATTTACATGGACGACTCGGCCGTGCAGACGGTGCCACAGATGCGCTCCAAACTGCGTCGCCTGCACACCGACCGCGGCGTCGACCTGGTGGTCGTGGACTACCTCCAGCTGATGAGCGGCTCCGGAGCTCGTGGGGAGAACCGCGTGACGGAGCTCGGCGAGATCACACGGTCGCTCAAGGCGGTGGCGCGCGACCTCAACGTGCCGGTCATTGCTATCTCCCAGTTGAGCCGCGCCATCGAGCAGCGGCCTGACCATTACCCAATGCTGTCGGACCTCCGCGAGTCGGGCTCCATCGAGCAGGACGCGGACGTCGTCGCCTTCATCCACCGCGAGGACAAGTACACCAACCAAGAGCAATGGGAGCAGCGCAATCCCACCAAGCCTTTTCCCGAGAACCTGGCTCAGATCGTCATCGCCAAGAATCGGCACGGACCGACGAGCACGGTGGAGCTCTACTTCCGTGGCCACTTCTTCCGCTTCGAGGACTTCGCCACCGCCGAATCAACCGTGGGCTGGGAGTAGATGGCGGTGGCTCCGTTCGACGGCTTTCCTTCCGTCACTCGCTCGGTACCCGTACCTGCACCACTCTTGGGCCAGCTCTTGGCCGAAGTGGATGAACCCGCCGAGCTGAAGTGCACGCTGCGCTTCTTCTGGCACCTCGCGCAGCGCCACGGCTTCGACCGCGCAATCCCTGAATCGACATTCGACGAGGACGGCGTGCTGCTGAGCGCCCTCGGCTCGGCCGACGCCGTACGCCAGGGGCTTGGGCTGGCGGTGACACGCGGGACACTGATCGCCGCCGACGACGCCGCGGGCCATCGCGTCTACCTGGCGAACAGCCCTGAAGGGCGACGCGCAGCGGCGGCGCTGGCTCCGGCGACGATCAAGCAGAGACCGAGGAGCGAACGCCAGGAAGCGGGGGTACTGCAGGAGCGGTCACCCCAGAGGTCTAATGTGTTCGAGCTCTACGAAACCAACATCGGCATGCTGACCCCCATGCTGGCCGAGGAGCTCCGCGACGCAGAGCAGACCTACCCTGCCGCATGGATCGAGGCTGCCGTACGGGAAGCAGTCAACAACAATGCACGCAGCTGGCGTTACATTGCCCGCGTCCTTGAGCGCTGGGCGAAGGAAGGACGAGGCAGTGGAGCGAATGGAGAGCCTGGGCGACATTCTCAGGCGCTTACAGCAGCAGAGTATCGCCGCCGCGCCCGCTGAGGCGCGGGCGTTCCTGGCGGGCGCTGAGTTAGAGTCGGTCGTGCCACCATGCCCCATTTGCGGCGGGCGTGGCTGGCTGCGGCGCGACGTGCCGTTGGGCGACCCAGAGTTCGGCAAGGCGCAGCCCTGCACGTGCCAACTAGACATGAGCGATGACCAGCGCTCCGCGCGGTTGCGCCGCTACTCGAACATGGGCGTGCTCGCGCAGGTCACGTTCGAAGTGACGGAGCCCGACGGCCGCGCCACAACAGCGGATAGCCGTGCGCGATTCCGCGCATCGCTGGAGGTGGCGCGCGCGTATGCCGAAGACCCTCAGGGTTGGCTGGTCCTGACCGGCGCCAGCGGGTCAGGGAAAACGCATCTCGCCGCCGCCATCGCCAATCGGTGCATGGAACGGGGCCAACCCATCTTCTTCGCCTTCGTCCCTGACCTGCTGGACCACCTCCGGGCCTCCTTCAACCCGGAGCACGAGCTCTCCTACGACGAGCTCTTCGAGCAAGTCAAGTCCATCCCCATGCTGGTGCTGGATGACCTAGGCAGCCAAAGCGTGACATCGTGGGCGGACGAGAAGCTTTTCCAAGTACTGAACCACCGCTACATCAGTGGCCTGCCGACCGTCATCACCACAAACACCCCCTCCGAAAAAATGGGGGACCGCTCCCGTAGCCGCATCGAGGACGCACGCACCTCGCGCATCCTGAACTTGGGCGGCGAGCGCAGCCGCGCCGTCTCTGGCATTGGGACGCTCGAGCCGGCAATGCGCCAGTCCATGACCTTCGAGGGATTCCAACCGGCCGGCCGCAGCGCCAGCCGCGACGCGCGGGACACGCTGGCCGGCGCCCTACAGATGGCTCGGGCCTACGCAGCCGACCCTGACGGCTGGCTAGTGTTGCTGGGTAATTCCGGCACTGGCAAGACCCACCTCGCCGTCGCCATCGCCAACCAGCGGCTGGAGCGCGGGGACGAAGTGTTTTTCGCTTTTGTCCCGGATCTGCTCGATCATCTGCGTTACACGTTCAGCCCCGAGAGCCGCGTGACTTACGACGAACTGTTCGAGCGGGTGAAGAGGGCGCCGGTCTTGATCCTCGACGACCTCGGATCCGAGACGACAACCCCATGGGCCTACGAGAAACTGTACCAAATCATGGTCCAGCGCCACAACGCGCGCCTGCCGACCATCATCACGACGCGCAAGCTCCCCTCGGCCACCGGCGACCCCATCGCCTCACGCCTCAACGATCCGCGCGTCGTCATGGTGATGCCCATCGAGGCGCCCGACTTCCGGCAGGGTGGCGCGTCGGCAAGCAACACCCCAAGCGAGCCGGGGCAGCGCTAGCCATGGCTGAGATGGCCAACGACGCGACCTGCGAGTTCTGCGACATCGTCGCCAAGAGCGCCGTGGCACACGTCCGCTACGAGGACGACGAGCTCATCGTGTTTCGCAATCGACTGCGCTGGGTTCCAATCATGCTCTTGGTCACACCAAAGGAGCACCTAAGCCAGTGCGACTTCTGGGTCTCTCCCTTGTTCGGTCGGGCTGCGGAGATTGCGGTCCGCATCGGCGAGGAGGACGCTCAAGACGGGTTCAGGCTCGTGTCCAATTTCGGCGAGGACGCGCTTCAGACACAGCCGCACGGCCACCTGCACATCGTTGGCGGAGCTGGCCTTGGTCTGTACCTCGACTTCGAGGGCAAGGGCGATTTCTGGCAGAAGATCTACGGCGGGGCAATGCAATGATCGAGGCGCTCATCGCAGGCTTTGGCGGCTTCGTCGGCTCCGTGGGTCGCTATGCGCTCTCAATGTGGGTGACGACGAAGTTGGCCGACGAGACGCTGTTCCCTTGGGGCACGCTGAGTGTCAACATCATCGGCTCGATCGCCATCGGCGCGCTGGTCGGCGGCATCGCCGAGCTCGGCGATCTGTCGGAGCGCATGCGCCTCCTGCTCGTCGTCGGCGTCCTCGGAGGATTCACGACCTTCTCGGCCTTCAGCAACGAGACCTTCGCCCTGGCACGCGGCGGCCAGGCGCTGATGGCCTTCACGTACGTCGCCGCGACACTGGCGCTCAGCATCGCCGCCGTCTGGGCGGGCTACTCCGCGACGCGCGCCATCGCAAGCTAGGCCGACGCCCAAGGTTGACCCAAACCACGGATCGGGTGGGCGGGCACAATCTCCCAGGGACGTCTGCCATTGGCCTTGTGCCCTTAGTGTCGATCGTGAAACGAGGTTCCCGTTCGGGCATGCCCCGGCGCTCGGTCCCGTCTGGCAACCGCCCGGGAGTAGCCTATCGCCCATGGCCGTCTACCGCGTTGGCACCAGCGACTGGTCATACGAAGACTAGAGCAACGGCCTGCCTTCAAGCGAGTGACTCGTCCACTACGCCGAATGCCTCCTCCCGGTGCTGGATGCGCTCAAGCGCCACAACGTCGCGCTCTACGTGCACGGCTACAAGGACTTCAAAGTGCTGGTGGCCACGACCACCGACGTCGCCTACTTTCGCCTGCACGGCCCCGACGGCTCGGAGGGTAAGTACACGCCCGAGCAGTTCACAGCGTGGGCCGAGCGCACCTCCAAAGGGGCAGAGCAGGTGCGAACCGCGTACGTCTACTTCGGCAACAACGTCCTGAACCCACGAGCCATCCACGACATGCTGAGCGCCTAGCGCACGGCGGCAGCGCTCGTTACACTTGGTTGTCTCGCGCACCGACCTTTGGGGCGAGACAACACCACTATGGCCACGGCACGCAAAGCGCCAATCCGCTACGACCCTCGCGCCCTTGAGCGCAAGTGGCAGGAGCGTTGGGAGGCCGACGGGCTCTACCGCACGCCGGACGATGATCCGCGCCCCAAGTGGTACGTGCTGGCCATGTTCCCGTACCCCTCGGGCGACCTTCACATCGGACACTGGTTCATGTACTCGTCGCCGGACGCGTACGCACGGTTCATGCGCATGCGTGGCTACAACGTCCTCTTTCCCATGGGCTTCGACGCCTTCGGGCTGCCGGCCGAGAACGCGGCGATACGAAATCAGGTGCCGCCGGACGAATGGACCTACGCCAACATCGAGCGCATGCGCCAGCAGTTCCGGTCGATGGGAACTGTCATCGACTGGGAGCGAGAGGTCATCACCTGCGGACCCGAATACTACCGCTGGACCCAGTGGTTATTCCTGAAACTGTACAAGAGTGGCCTCGCCTACCGCGCCGAGGCGCCGGTCAACTGGTGCCCCGGTTGCCAGACGGTGCTGGCCAACGAGCAGGTGGTCGACGGCCGCTGCGAGCGCTCAGACGATTTGGTGGTTCGCCGCGAGATGGAGCAATGGTTCTTCAAGATCACCGACTACGCCGACGAGCTACTCGACTTCTCTCGCCTCGTCGACTGGCCCGAGCCAATCAAGCTGATGCAGAGCAACTGGATCGGCCGCAGCGAAGGCGTCGAGGTGTCGTTCGACGTCTCCGAATACGGGCTAGAAACGAAGGAGGTTTCAGCTTTCACCACGCGCATCGACACGGTATTCGGCGTCACGTTCCTGGCGCTGGCGCCAGAGCATCCGCTGGTGCACGCACTCGTGACGAACGAGCAGCGCGCCGAAGTCGATGCCTACATCATGAGCACGCGCGCGGAGAGCGAGATTGCGCGCCTGTCCACCGAACGAGAGAAAACCGGCGTCTTCACCGGCGCCTACGCCACCAACCGCCTCAACGGCGAGCCCGTGCCTATCATGGCGGCGGACTACGTGCTGCTGTCCTACGGCACCGGCGCGGTGATGGGCGTGCCTGCACACGACGCGCGCGACTTCGAGTTCGCGAAGAAGTACGGCCTCGACATCCGCGTCGTGGTCGCGCCGCCAAGCTGGCCCAAGGATCGAACCGGCGACGAGCTTACAGAGGCCTACGTCGACAAGGCCATCGGCACGCAGGTCGCCTCCGGCGAGTTCAGCGGTATGTCCATCACCCAAGGCTACGAGGCCATCGCCAACAAGATCGTACGCGAGGGCTGGGGGCGCCGCACCGTCTCCTACCGCATGCGCGACTGGCTAATCTCGCGCCAGCGCTACTGGGGCACGCCGATCCCCATCGTCTACTGCGAACACTGCGGCATCGTTCCGGTCCCCGAGGACCAGCTGCCCGTGCTGCTGCCCAAGGGGGTCGAGTTTCGTCCCACTGGCGAGTCGCCGCTGACTTACCACGACGCCTTCGTCCACACCACCTGTCCGACCTGCGGCGACCCCGCCCGGCGCGAGCCTGACACCATGGACACGTTTGTGGACTCGTCTTGGTATTTCCTGCGCTACCTCAGTCCTCACTTCGATGAAGGGCCGGTTGAGCCCGGCAAAGCGGAGGCGTGGCTGCCAGTCAACCAGTACGTGGGCGGCGCCGAGCACGCCGTCATGCACCTGCTGTACGCGCGCTTTTTCACAAAGGCACTGCGCGACCTGGGCGTCGTCGCCCTCGACGAGCCGTTCCTGCGGTTGTTCAACCAGGGCATGATCCTGTCTGACCACGCCAAGATGTCCAAGAGCCGCGGCAACGTGATCGCGCCCGACGACTACGTGCAGACGCTCGGGGCCGACGTCGTACGCCTCTACCTCATGTTCCTCGGTCCGTGGGAATCGGGCGGCGACTGGTCAGACGCCGGCATCAACGGCATCGCGCGCTGGACCGCGCGGCTTTGGGACCTGTGCCAGCGAGACAACGCGGCGCTGCCCGCAGTGGACGGCGAAGCCGACCGCGACATTGTCCGGAAGGTGCACCAGACCATACGCCGGGTGATCACTGACCTCGAGCGCTTCAAGCTGAACACCGGCATCGCAGCGCTGATGGAGCTGAGTAACGAGCTTGCTCCTGCGCACGACGCCGGGCGCGTCTCGCGGCCCGTGTGGGACGAAGCTGTCGCCAAGTTGCTGGTCCTGCTCGCGCCCATGGCGCCCCACCTCGCTGAGGAGCTGTGGGAGCGCACGAAGCACGCGTACAGCATCCACCAGCAAGCGACGCCCGAGTGGGACGATGCGCTAGCCGCCGCCACGGAGGTGACGTTGGTAGTACAGGTCAACGGCAAGGTGCGCGACCGCATCAACGTGGCGGCGGATATCACCGAAGACGCCGCCAAGGCGCTGGGGCTGGGCAGCGCGCGAGTGCGCGCCCACACCGACGGCAAGGCCGTCGACCGTGTCGTCTATGTCGCTGACCGCTACTTGGTCAGTATCGTCGTCAAGGGCTAGCGCAGAGCAGGTCACCAACCGCTTAAGAATCCGAACGGTCAGCCTGGGAGTATGAGGCCGAAAGTGATCAGGTCGCATTAGCCGAGCGAATTCAGAGTTGGCTAGAGCCTCTACGAGATGCTGAAGGTCGAGCCGGCGGCGGCCGTGCGCGACACTTCGATGCGCACCGGGAATGCCTCTTTGACTTCGTCCATGTGCGTGATAACGAGGATGCGCTGGAACTGGTCTTCGATGGCCTTGATGACGCCGACGATGCGGTCGCGCCCCTCGGCGTCCTGCGTGCCGAAGCCTTCGTCGATGAAGAGCGTGGGCAGCCGCGCGCCCGCGCGCCACGCGAGCAGTTTGCTCAGAGCGATGCGCAGGGCCAGGTCGATGCGGAAGCGCTCACCGCCTGAGTACATCTCGTAAGCGCGTTTGCCGATCTCGTCGTTGATGGTGATTTCCAGCGTTTCGACGGGGTCATCGTCGGAGCCCTTAGCTGTACGCCTGTCCCGTTGCGTGTGTACCTGAAGGGCCATGCGTCCGTCCGTCATGCGCGAAAGCAGGCCATTTGCCTCGTCCTCTAGGCGCGGAATCGCGGCCTCGATCAGCAGCGCTTGTACTCCACCCTTGCCAAAGGCTATGCCCAGTTCGTTGTGCGCGGCGACCTCCTCAGCGAGGCCAATCCGTGCAGCCTCGCGCTCCTTGAGTTCCGCCTCGGCGGCGCCGATCTGGTCCAAGCGGCTGGCCAGCGCTCCGCGCCGGCCGACCTGCTCTTCGCGCACGCGAGCCGACTCCCGCTGGCGCTCCTCAGTTGCCCGCTGGAGCTCGCGGAGCGCCGACAGCCCCGCCAGTTCCGCCGCCATCCGCGCGCACTGCTCGTCGAGGCGAGCCGCTTCGCCCGTGGCCTCGGCCGCGCGGCCCTGCGCTCCGGCGAACGCGACCTCGTCGTCCGCCAAGCGGCCCTGCGCTTCCGACAGACGCCGGTGCTCGGCGTCCCAACGTTCCCGCTCGTGGGTTTGCCGCTGGAGGTTTTCCAGCGCGTGAGTGTCGAAGGCGGCGGCGGCAATCTGCTGGCGCAGCGTCGCGGCCCTGGCCTGGGCCACTTGGGCGAACTCGCTCCGCTCCAGCAGGCTCTTGCTCTCGGCCAGCATCGTTCGCACTTCGTCGAGCTTCGCCCTGGCCTGGAGGGCCTCGTCGCGCTGCACGATAAGCCGGGCGCGCTCCTGATCGAGTGTCCGACGGGCGCCGTCGAGCTCCGCCTGGCGACCGGCTAGCTGTGCTCCCAAGCCCTTGGCTTCGGCATCGAGCGTTTGGACACGCACGGCCTGTTGCTGGTAACGGGAGCGCTGCTCCTCGATCTGGGTTTTGTACGCCACTTCCAGCCGCTCACGGCCTTCCTCGCCGAGCCCCGTGCCGCAGAGCGGGCAAGCGATGCCGTTGCCGTGGTCGTGAACGAGCAGCTCCAGTTTGCCCCGCGTGTCTTTGCCCGCAACCTCCAAGACGACGTTCTCGGCATCGATGCGGCGAGCCTCGATGCTCGCCGCCTGCTGGCGCTCGACGACGGCAGACAACTCTCCCGCACACGCATCCAGCGCAACGGCCTCGTCGGCAATGGCCGTCAGGCGCGCCTCGACACCGGACAAAGCCTCGGCGCGGGGAAGGATCTCTTGCTGTAGCCGGCGATCCTGGGTCGCGACCTCGGTCTCGAGCTGGACGCGCGCCTCGGTGATCTGCTGTGTGAGTGGCGAGAGCTCGCGTTCGAGCGCGTGCACGCGTTGTGCAGCGGCGTTCAGTTCCGCCAAGCGAGTGCGGGCCTGCTGAAGCAGCCGATACCCGTCTTCGATCTCGGCGGCTCGCTCTAGAGCCCGGCGCCACTCACCCACGCGACGCCCCAACCCCTGCACCTCTTGCTCGGCTTGCTCACGGCGGGCCACGGCCCGCTGAGATTGCGCACCGAGCTCGTCGATCTCCTGCTGACGGCGCTCGCTGTGGGCGACCTGCTGGCGCACGGCTTCCAGTTCCTGCTCGACGGTCGTGCCCGACTCCTCGGCCTTGGTCAGCTCTACGTCAGCCTCGGCCAGCAGAGCCTCGACGCTCGCTCGGTCGCCGACCTGAGCTTCGAGCCGGCGCAGGGTTTCGTCGCCGAGACCCAGCCGACCTTGCGCTTCGCGTGCATGCACCTTGGCTCGCTCCGACAGGCGATCGTACAGGCCAAGGCCAAGCACGCTGGCCAGCACGTTCTTACGCGCCGCCGGCGTAGACATGGTGAACAGGTCTGCTCTGCCCTGGAGCAGGTACGCGCTGTTAACGAAGGTTTCGTAGTCCATATTGACGAGGCGCTCGATGGCGGCCTCGGTCTGCCGCACCGTGTCGCCAGTCAGCGGTCGCCAGCCGTCCTGCGAGGCCAACGCCAGCTCCAGCGATGACTGTCCCGCGCGTCGGGCTTTGGAATAGCGGCGCACGACCCGATAGTGCTGGCCCTCTTCCTCGAACTCCAACTCGACCATCATGTCCTGCTGGCCCTCGTGGATCAGTTGCTCGTGAGTCCGGCCCCGGGCCCGGCCCCACAGTGCCCATGTGATGGCGTCCAGCAGCGCGGACTTGCCGTGGCCGTTGGCGCCACAGAGGCAGGCGACATGCACGTTCTCCAAGTGCAGCGTAGGCACGTCCTCGCGGTAGGAGAGGAAGTTTTTGACTGTGAGTGCAAGCGGCAGCATGCGCTGTAGTATCCGAAGCACAGCCTGGCCCCA
Organism: Dehalococcoidia bacterium; assembly: GCA_963577205.1. Taxonomy (GTDB): domain Bacteria; phylum Chloroflexota; class Dehalococcoidia; order Lucifugimonadales; family Australimonadaceae; genus CAUYXS01. The sequence continues at coordinate 10,357 of CAUYXS010000037.1, forward strand.
CAAGCGACGTGCGCGCTCCTTGCGACCCATTTCAGGCGGGTGCTAGCATCGATTGTGAGCCATTTCCAATCGTCTGGGGCACCGCCGTGGCCTTGAAAATCGTCGTGCTGGCCAAGCAGGTCATTGACCCGGAGATGCCGTCGTCGGCCTTCCGCATTGACGCTAACGGCCTGCGCGTGGCGCTGCCGCCGAACCTCGCACCCGTGGTCAAC
>CAUYXS010000038.1:0-10561 GCA_963577205.1 Dehalococcoidia bacterium
AGACGCTTGTCTATGGGCGACCCGCGGGCTCCATGAGGGGCATGGAGAACACCGCGATCCGTCTGAGTCTTCCCCTCATGTTCACTCCGGTCGGCCATCAGCGGCGAAGCGCGCCGCCTTGAGCGTGTTGGTCAGCAACATCGCGATGGTCATTGGGCCGACTCCCCGCGGGACCGGAGAGATGGCCTTGGCTTTCTCGGCAACCGCATCGAAGTCCACGTCACCCACGAGGCGCGTCCCCGACTTGGTCGACGAGTCGTCGATCCGGTTGATGCCAACATCGATCACCACTGCACCTTCCGCCACCATGTCGGCCGTGATGGCGCGGGGCCTGCCGATGGCTGCGACGACGATGTCGGCCTGCCGTGTCATCGCGCCGATGTCCGGCGTGCCGGTGTGGCAGACCGTAACCGTGGCATTAGCGCCCGGTGCCTTCTGCATGAGCAACGCAGCGAGGGGCTTGCCGACAATGTTGCTGCGCCCCACGATCACCACGTGCTTGCCGCCGGGGTCGTTGCCGCTCCTCACCAGCATGGTCTGGATGCCGGCGGGTGTCGCAGGCACGAACCTCGGTGCGCCTGCGGTCAGACGTCCGCCATTGACCGGGTGCAAACCGTCGACGTCCTTATCCGGGTCGAGCGCCATGATGACCTTGCCCTCGCTGATGTGCGAGGGCAGTGGCAGTTGGACGAGGATGCCGTGAAACCGATCGTCCGCATTCAGTCGAGTGACCAGCGACATCAGCTCGGCCTGCGACGTGGACGCGCCCAACCGGAGCGTCTCGCTGAACATGCCCGCCTCGTCGCAGGCCAGGCGCTTGTTGCGTATGTAGACCTCAGAGGCTGGGTCCTCGCCGACCAGCACGGCCGCCAGCCCCGGCGTCACGCCGGACTCCGAACGCAGCGCGGCGACGCCCTCGGCTACTTCGGCCCGCACGTCGGCCGCCATCTGCCTGCCGTCGATGATCTCCGCGGCCATCGAGCACCTCCAAGCGCTACCTGCTGAAACGGCGGCCCCGCCTGTCGGAGCCTCGGCAATGATAGCAGCGGTTTGGCGGGGCGCCTGCTCGCAATGACCCCGAGACATATACTGCCCCGGTATGGATGACCTGACCGTCGGCGTCGACATCATCGAGATCGAGCGCGTGGCCGCCACCCTCGACCGGTTCGGCGACCGCTTCCTCCATCGCATTTATACATCGAGCGAGATTGCGTACTGTCGCGGCCGAGCGCCGCAGCTCGCCGCCCGGTTTGCAGCCAAAGAGGCGGTGATGAAAGCGCTGGGCACCGGGACGCGCGGCGTCGCGTGGCGCGAGGTTGAGGTCGTGCGGGCGAAAAGCGGCGCCCCGTCCATCGCACTCCACGGCCGGGCTGCGACGCGGGCCGAGCACATCAGCGTCAGTTCGCTGGCCATCAGCCTCTCTCACTCGCGCGCCTACGCCGTCGCCTCCGTCGTCGGGAGTCGCCGATGAAGGTCGTGACGGTCGAAGAGATGCGCGCGATGGAGCAGCGGGCCATCGACGCCGGCGTCAGCGAGGACACGCTGATGGAAGCAGCTGGCCTCGCCGTGGCTCGGCGCATCGCACAGATCACGGACGGCGTGCGGGGACGTCGCGTTCTGGTGCTCGTCGGGCCCGGCAACAACGGCGGCGACGGCATGGTCGCCGCGCGATACCTGACGGACTGGGGCGCCTTGGTGACGCTCTACCTCGTCACGCGCGGGCGCCGCGAGGACAAGCTGGAAGCCTGTGAGGCCAGCCGGGTCCGCGTCGTCGAGGGCGCCGACGATACAGGCCAATGGGCCCTGGGCAACTACTTGCCCATCACCGACATCGTCGTCGACGCGGTCCTCGGCATCGGCTCACGACGCCCGCTGGACGGCACGGTCAAGCGGGCGCTGGACGTCGTTGCCGCCGCCAAGCGAGACCAGCCAGGCATGCGCGTGGTTGGCGTCGACGTGCCCTCCGGCATTGACGCCAACACCGGGCATGCCGACGAATCGACACCCTTCGCTGACTTGACCCTCGCCCTCGGTGCACCCAAAGCCGGGCTGTACCGCTTCCCTGCCGCAGCACATACCGGGGCCGTGGAAGTCCTCGGCATCGGCCTGCCCGACGGAGTCGACAGCGACCTGCGGCTCGACCTGGCGGAGGATTCGACCGTTGCGAGGCTCCTGCCGAGGAGAGCTGCCGACGGGCACAAAGGCACTTTCGGCACGACGCTCATCGTCGGCGGCTCGCGCAACTTCGTCGGGGCCACCGTCCTCGCAGCATCGGGCGCCTACCGCGCCGGCGCCGGACTGGTGACGCTGGCCGCGCCGGACGCCGTCTACCGCCTAGCGGCCGCCCAGATGCCGGAGGCGACATACGTTCCGCTGGCCGAGACCAGCGGCGGCTTCGTTACCCCACAGGCCGTCGAGGACGTGCTGCGCGCGATGGCCTCGGCAAGCTCAGCCGTCATCGGGCCCGGGCTCGGCGGCGCGGAGTCGGTCCAACGGTTCGTGCAATCGCTGCTACTCAACGGCGAACCGGTGGCATGCCCGCTGGTCATCGACGCGGATGGGCTGAATGCCCTTGCGAAAACCTACGGGTGGCAGGACTTCCTGTCCGCGCAGGCAGTGCTGACGCCTCACCCCGGCGAAATGGGCCGGCTGCTCAGAGCCAGCGTCGGCGAGGTCCAGGCCGACCGGGTCGCCATTGCGCAGCAGGCGGCACGCGACTGGGGGCAAGTGATCGTCCTCAAAGGCCCCTACACGGTCGTAACGGCACCGGACGGCCCGACCAGCATCAGTCCGTTCGCCAACGCCGCGCTGGCCTCGGGAGGCACCGGCGACGTACTCTCCGGCATCATCGCTGCGCTCCTCGCGCAAGGGCTGACCCCGTACTCCGCTGCCGTCGCGGGCGTCCACCTGCACGGGCTCGCGGCTGAGCGATTCAGAGCCGCGTCGGGCGACGCCGGGCTGATGGCCAGTGACCTACTGGCCCACGTACCTACGGTCATGCGAGACTTGCGGGCCATTGGGTTTCGGCCGACGACCTAGGTCGTTCGGCTCCATCGTTGTAGCGTGAAACAGGGGGAAGCGAATGGAAGCGAAGCATCTCATCTGCAGCGTCGAAGTCGAAGACCTCGCAGGGGTCCAGGCCTTCTTCGAAGCGATGGGCGCCGTGCCCCTTCGCGACTTCGAGCACGACAACGCGCCGGGGACCTGGCTCCAAATCGGCGGCGGCATCCTCGAGTTGCTCGCCCGGCCGCACGGCCAGCCGGACTACCCACCCCTCAGCGTGAAGCTGGTCGTCGACGACGTTGCCGGATGGCACACGGGCATGGCGGGCCGCGGCGTGGAGCTGGGGGAGGTAGGTGCAATGCCCTGGAACGCCGAAGGCTTCGTGGTTCGATCCCCCGCGGGGCCCGCTTTCAGCGTCACGGCGCCGAGGCCGGGCATCGATGACGCACCGCTCGCGATCGAACTTGACCCGGCAGGGCCCAATGTCCTGCACTTCCAGACGACGTGGTGGTCGAAGCGCTGGCAAGACGATTTCGCCTTCGTCTCAAAAGGACTCGGGCTGGTGACCTCCCGCGGGCGTGGTGAGCCTGCGGGTAGCCGCATCGCATTTCTACGCGCCGCGTACGAAGGCAAGGCCATCGTAGAGATCGTGGACGGCCTCCATGACAGCTACGACGGCCCTGGTCTCCACTGGTTGATCTCGTTGGTCGTAGACGACGCCGAGGGTTTCCATCAGCGCCTGATCAAAGCAGGCCAGCCGGTCGGGCGGCTGGGCTACACCAACTGGGGCGTACCGTCGTTCACTGCGAAGGCCGACGCTGGGCCGTTGCTGTTCGTCTACCAGGAGCGCGATGGCGGCACGCCCGGCATGGTCGGCGAGCCCGCCGGCCTCGCCGCGATGGGCTAGCGGCACGCGGGGTGATCCGGGTGGTTCCTCCGCGGCCTGGCCTTGAGCGTGGTCCTGTTCCATTAGGGTCTTCCTCGGGTGCTCGCCAAGCGCGAGCCTACGTCGCGAGGGCCATCTGGAAGGCGCCCGGATCCAATCGCTCCTCAAAAAAACTACACCGTAGGCTTGGACCTCGGTGGTACAATCAGGCGCAGCGGATACGGGCACGGCCCGATCCGACCGTAACCATGCTGCTCGCCGTTGACATCGGCAATACAAACGTAACGCTCGGCGTGTTCGACGCCGAGCGTATCGCTGCCAGTTGGCGCCTTTCGACGGACCCGCGCCGCCTGCCCGACGAGTACGCCCTCCAGCTCAGCGAGCTCTTGCCGATGAAGGGCGTGAAGCTGGCCGACGTGGACGCCATTTCTATGTGCAGCGTCGTCCCCCCGTTGACGCAGGTATTCGAAGAGGCCTCGCGAACGCTGTTCGGAGTCAAACCGCTCATCGTCGGCGCTGGCACCCGCACCGGCGTGCGCGTGCGCTACGATAGCCCGCACGACGTAGGCGCCGACCGTGTCGTCGACGCCGCTGCCGCCTACCACTTCCACGGCGGCCCTGCGGTGGTGGTGGACTTCGGCACTGCGACGGTGTTCGATGCCATTTCGGCCGACGGCGCCTACCTCGGCGGAGCAATCGCGCCGGGGCTAGGCATCGCAGCGGAGTCGCTCTACCAGAGCACGTCCATGCTCCGGCGCGTCGAGATGACGGCCCCCGAAACGGCCATCGGCACCAGCACGGCCCACTCCATGCAGTCAGGGTTGGTATTCGGGTACGCCGGGCTGGTGGAGGCCATGGTCCGGCGCTTCAAGGACGAGCTCGGCGACTCGAGCGCCACTGTCATTGGCACGGGCGGTCTCGCCGAGCTCATGGCCCAGGAGACCAGCGTGTTCGACATCGTCGACCAGGAGCTAACACTCCGAGGCCTGGCTTACATCTACGGCCTGAACGCCCTTGACGCCGACAAGCGCGACTCCTGATGGGTAGGCCCTTTGATGGCAAGCGCGTCCTGCTCGGCGTCAGCGGCAGCATCGCCGTGTACAAGGCCGTCGATCTCGCCAGCAAGCTCTCGCAAGAGGGCGCTCTGGTCGACGTGCTAATGACCTCGGCGGCGATGGAGTTCGTCGCGCCAATCACGTTCAGAAGCGTGACGCACCGAGCCGTGGTCACAGACCTGTTCGACACGAACTCGCACGAGGCGGTAGAGCATGTGGCGCTGGCCAAGGCTGCCGACATCCTCGTCGTGGCACCTGCAACAGCTAACACGCTCTACAAACTCGCCCATGGCCAGGCCGACGACCCCGTCAGCGTGACGGCCCTCGCGACAACGGCGCCGTTGCTCATCGCCCCGGCCATGGACGGCAACATGTGGCATCACTCAGCAGTGCAGGCCAACGTCGCTCTGCTCGAACGGCGCGGCGCAGTATTCGCCGGGCCCGCAAGCGGGCACCTGGCATCAGGACTCGAAGGCTGGGGCCGTCTGGTGGAGACGCCAGAGCTGCTGGGGCGCATCGCCCAGGTACTCGGCAAGCACGGCGACCTCGCCGGCAAGACTATCGTGGTCTCGGCAGGCGGCACGGAGGAGGCCATCGATCCGGTGCGCGTAATCAGCAATCGGTCCTCCGGCAAAATGGGCTACGCCATCGCTGTCGCCGCCCGCGACCGTGGAGCCCGAGTTACGCTGGTCGCCGCACCGGGCGCATTGCCAGACCCCGTGGGGATGGACGTGATTCACGTCGCCAGCGCCGCCGAAATGGGCCGCGCTGTGCTCGCCGCCTGCGAGGTCGCCGACGCGCTCATTATGGCCGCCGCCGTCGCCGACTTCCGTCTCGCCGAGCCCAGCGCGCACAAGATCAAGCGCCGGGACATCGAGCAACTTTCGTTGGATCTCATCCCGAACGAGGACTTCTTCAACGCCGTGCCAGATGGCGTCATGCGTATCGGCTTCTCGGCGGAGAGTGACGACATGCTGGCCAACGCCCGGCAGACGCTCGATTCCAAGCACCTCGATCTGGTCGCCGCCAACGACATCACCCGCACCGACGCAGGCTTCGAGGTCGACACTAACCAGCTGACGCTGCTGGACCGCGACGGCGGCGTGGACGAGCTTGAGCTCATGTCCAAGCGCGACGCGGCGTGGGCGCTGCTTGACCGCGCCACCGCGCTGCTCGCTGAGGGCAAGCGCGGATCCTGCCGCGCGTAGAGGACGCCGGGATACGCAGCGAGTTCTTCGTACACCAACAGTGAGGCTGGGGCAAATGGTCGGGCAGTCCACGTTCCAACTCCTGAGGGATCAGGGTGGGGTATGAGGATAGAGTGGTTATCTTGTTAATCACTCATGCACCACAAGCTGCTAGCTGCTGGCTCCACTCGCATCGGCGGGCTCCGTGCTCACGGCATAGACCCGCGAGCGCGTTGAGGGAAGCAGCACCAGCGCGGTGATGGCGATGACGGCGAAGAGAACGACGTTGACGGCGAAGACGGCCCGTAGCCCTAGGGTGAAGGCCACCGTACCACCGAGCAGCGGCCCAGCCGACAGTGCCCCGGCCATCACGGTCTGCTGGGCACCGAAAACCGCACCCTCACGCCCGGCGGGTGCGGCCATGGCGAATAGGCCGTTGAGCGAGCCGATGAGCCCCCCTTGGAAAAGCCCAATGGCTGCCAGCATCAGCGCCAACTGCACCAAGCTGTCGGCGAACAGCGGTGGCACGTGCAAGACCGAAGCCACCGCGGCAAGGCCAACCAGGGTTTTCTTCAGCCCGACCCGCATGGCCAGGAACCCTGTGACGATCGCCGACGTGGCCGACGCCACTCCGAACGCCATGAAAACCATGCCGGACGCACTAGCTGGGCTATCGCCCGTGTAGACCTCTTCAACGATGACGGGCAGCGCGGGAAAGATGACGAGCATCGCCGAATGGGCCAGGAAGACCAACGCCAAGAGCGGCGCGAACTCCCGGGACCTCGCGGTCCGCAGCGCGTCGTGAAAGGGCCTCAGCGGACTTCCGAAGGGCTCGGACGGCCGCTCAAAGTTTTCATGGACGAAGAAGATGACGAGCACGGCGGGGATGGCCAGGCCGATGCCGTTGGCGAAAAACGCCCAGCGCATACCGTAGGCGTCGAACAGGATGCCGCCGATGACTGGGCCTAGCGTAGATCCGACAAACATGGCCGACTGGATGGCGCCGGTAGCGAACGTCACATGCGAGCGCGGCGTGCTCGCGACGACCAAGGCAAGGATCGCGGCCCCGGCCCCACCGAAAGCGCCAGCAAAGAAGCGGCTAATGATGAGTTGCTCTGGGTTTTGTGCGAAGCCTGACAGCCCCAGCACGAGTGCTGCGGCTGCCGTGGCCCGGACGACATTGATCTTCCGTCCGTAGCGGTCTCCCATAGCCCCCCATATGGGGCTGAAAAGGCCGAGGCCCATACCCAACGTCCAGCCGGAAATCCCCGTTACGAAAGCGGCCCGTCCGGGGTCATCGATACCCAGTTCTTTGAAGAAGAGAGGGAAGAAAGGGAATGTGAAGGTGAAAGAGAGAACCGTTACCGACTGCACCAGCCACATGATGGCGAGGTTTCGTCGCCATGAGGAAGCGCCAGCAGCGGCCATGTTCACCTGAGGAAGCGGGGTGTGCCCGGGGTCGTGTAATTGTAGCAGCCTCGTGCAGCAATCCTGTGTAGCAGGCCATGACCGGGAGGCGGGCTCGCAACACTTCGAACCTGCCTCTCCGCCAGCAGAGTCCACGCGGCACGGAGATTCCCGTCACCGACCGGCGTTGACCCGTCCTCAACCGCGTCCTTAGAATGCGGCTAGCCCACCATTATCAGGCCCAGCCATGTCCAGCACCTCCCGAGAGCCACTCCCCAAGGCCTACGACCCATCGAGCGTCGAAGGCCGCCTCTACGCCTGGTGGGAGTCGTCCGGCTACTTCAAGCCAACCATCGACCCGGCCAAAACCCCGTTCACGGTGATGATGCCGCCGCCCAATGTGACTGGCGAGCTCCACCTCGGCCATGCGTTGACCGCGGCGGTCGAGGATGCACTGGTGCGCTACCACCGTATGCTCGGCGACCCGACGCTGTGGCTACCCGGCGCCGACCACGCCGGCATCGCGACCCAGATGGTCGTCGAGCGCTCCCTAGCCGCCGAGGGCACCACGCGCCAGCAGCTTGGCCGCGAGGAGTTTCTGCGCCGCGTCTGGGGCTGGGTGGACCATTACGGCGGCACCATCGACAACCAGCACCGGCGGCTCGGTGCCTCGTGCGATTGGTCCCGCAAGCACTTCACGCTTGACCCCGGCCCCAGCAGGGCCGTCCGGACCACGTTCAAGCGGCTGTACGACAAGGGCCTGATATATCGCGGCGAGCGCATGATCAACTGGGACCCCGCCCTGCACACCGTCGTGTCCGACCTTGAGGTCGATCACCTCGATGTCCAAGGGTCTCTCTACTACCTCCGCTACCTCTACGAGGGCGGTGGGGGCCACGTCATTGTCGCCACCACGCGGCCGGAGACGCTGCTAGGCGATACGGCGGTCGCCGTGAACCCGACCGACGATCGCTATCACGGGCTGATAGGCAAGAATGTCATCCTCCCGGTCCTGGGACGCTTAATTCCGGTCATCGCCGACGAGGCCGTCGACATCGAGTTCGGGACCGGCGCGCTGAAGGTCACGCCCGGGCACGACCCAAGCGACTACGAGACGGGGCAGCGCCACGGCCTCGGCATCGTCAGCATCATGAACGGCGACGGGACGCTGAACGGCGAGGCAGGCTCGTACGCCGGTATGGACCGCTTTGAGGCTCGCGGGAAAATCGTCGAACAGCTTGACCGTGAGGGTCTGTTGGAGCGCATCGAGCCGTACCAACATTCGGTAGGTCATTCGCAGCGGTCCGGCGTCGTCATCGAGCCTCTAGTCAGCACGCAATGGTTCATCGACATCGCGCCCCTGGCCGGCCCCGCCATCGAGGCCGTCACCAGCGGCCGCATCCAGATCGTCCCTGAACGATTCTCCAAGGTCTATCTCAACTGGATGGAGAACATCCGCGACTGGTGTATCAGCCGGCAACTCTGGTGGGGGCACCGCATCCCCGTCTGGTACTGCGCGGCGTGCCAGCACGTCACCGTCTCCGTGGACGACCCGTCGTCGTGCGAAGCCTGCGGGTCCACGGAGATCACACAGGACGAGGACGTCCTCGACACTTGGTTCTCGTCTGGGTTGTGGACCCACTCGACGCTGGGATGGCCTGGCGACACCAAGGACCTGCGCTATTTCTACCCGACGGCCCTCATGGAGACGGGCTACGACATCCTGTTCTTCTGGGTCGCCCGCATGATCATGATGGGCATCGAGAACATGGGCGACGTGCCCTTCCGCACGGTCTACCTGCACGGGCTGGTGCGCGACGCCCACGGCCACAAGATGTCGAAGACTCGGGGCAACGTCGTCGACCCTCTTCTCGCGGCCGACAAGTACGGGACGGACGCGGTCCGCTTCGCGCTCGGGACGGGCAGCGCGCCCGGCAACGACATGCGCCTCAGCGAAGACCGCATGGAGTCGGCCCGCAACTTCGCCAACAAACTGTGGAACGCCGCGCGCTTCGTCCTCGGCTCGCTGCCGGAGGCAGCGGCGCTGGACGGCTGGGCCGCCGATCCGCCCCGCGTCCATCGCGAGGACCGCTGGGTGCTCGGCCGGCTTGACGAAGTGACGGCCGAGGTGCGTCAGCAATGGGATGACCTCCAGTTGGGCGAGGCGCAGCGCACGGTGCATGATTTCGTGTGGAGTGAGTTCTGCGACTGGTACCTGGAGCTAGCAAAGGTAAGACTCCGCGCAGGCGATGACGACCCCCGCCGAGTGCTCGCCCACGTCCTTGAACGCTCGCTCCGGCTGCTGCACCCGTTCATGCCCTTCGTCACTGAAGAACTGTGGCAGCACCTCACTGCCGCGCTCCCGGACGAGGCGAGCCTGCCCGCCTCCATCATGATCGCCCCTTACCCCGAGCCGTCGGCCAACGCTGTCGATGCGTCCGCGCTAGCCGAGATGGCTTTGGTGACCGAGGTGGTGCGCGCCATACGCAACATCCGCGCCGAGTTCCACATCGAGCCGAGCACCAAGATCACGCCTAGCTTCTATGCTCCTGACAGCGCACAGAATGCGGCCCTCCAGGCCGAGCACCAGGCGGTTGCCCATCTGGCTGGCGCCTCGGAGGTGACCTACACGGATGTCCTTGCCGGGGCACCGACTGGCGACTCCATTGTCTCTGTCGTAGTGCGGGGCGTGACGATCCGATTCCCGTTGGCTGGCGTCAACGTTGAGGCCGAGATGGTTAGGCTCCGGGCTGAGTCCGGCGAGGCGGAGCGCTACCTCATCGGACTCGAAGCACGGCTGGCCAACGAGCAGTTCCTTGCCAAGGCGCCCGACGAGGTGGTCGAGAAGGAGCGCCAGCGCCTGGACGACGGGCGCGCACGCCAAGCCCGGTTGCACGAACTCCTGGCCGAGTTGGCCTCCTAGTCTGATTTGCCGGGCAAAGCGCCACGGGGCCCTTTGGTTTCGCTCAGGACAGGCGCTCCGCGAGGGGCAACCTACTCTGGCATGTGCAAGAGCCTGCATA
>CAUYXS010000039.1:0-10526 GCA_963577205.1 Dehalococcoidia bacterium
CAGCGGACTGGTCCGCGGTGAATTGCGATGGCATGAAGAACACCGTGACCCGGTCCGCCCCGAGCGCGTCCACGGCTATCATCGTGGTGAGGGCAGAGTCGATGCCGCCGGAGAGCCCGATGACCGCCCCCCGGAAGCCGCTCTTCTCGACGTAGTCGCGGGTGCCGATGACCAACGCAGCGTATGCCTCCGCGAGCGAGTCTAACTCTGCTGCGACGCTCCCAAGCACAGCCTCTCCCTGAGAGCAGGGAGGTGCTTCCGACGCCGTGTAGAACACAGGCGTGCCGACCTTGGCCATGCTCTCAATGTCTATGGACGACTGGCGCTCCTTTGTGATGGCGTCGGCGTCGATCTCGAACGTCAGCAGTGTCTCCTCAAACTGTGGGGCGCGCCCGATTAGCCGGCCGGTGTGGTCGTAGGCAAGGCTCTGGCCGTCGAACACGAGCTCGTCCTGGCCGCCGACCATGTTGACGTAGGCCACGGCCAGGCCGAGGTCCTGCGACCGCTGGGATAGCATGGCCTGCCGTTCCGTGCCGCGGCCCTGGTAATAGGGTGAGCCGTTGATGACGATGGCGACCTCAGCACCAGCGGCGCGCTGCACAGAGCTTGTGCCGACGTCGTACCAGATGTCTTCGCAGACGCCCACACCGAACTTCACACCACGGTGCGTGATGACTGGGCACTCGCGTCCCGGCTCGAAGTAGCGCAGCTCGTCGAAGACGCCGTAGTTCGGCAGGAAAACCTTGTGATAGACGGTGACTAGCTCACCTCCTCGCGCGATGGCCGCACCGTTGTAGAGTTTGCCGTCCTCTCGGTGGGGGGCGCCTACGATGAGAAGTGCGTCGCCGCTGCTGGCAACGATGCGCTCAAGGTGGCGGTCGGCCTCGTCCAGGAACTGGCGCTTGAAGAGCAGATCCTCCGGCGGGTAGCCGGTGATGGCGAGCTCAGGGAAGGCGATGACGTCGGCGCCCCTAGACTCGGCCTCGCGCGCGTAGCGCAGGATGAGTTCGGTGTTGCCGCCGAGGTCGCCTACGGTGGGGTTGATTTGCGCGAGGGCTATGCGCAGCTTGCGCATCGACGCCTCCGGTTCGAAATGGCGTGCGCCAGGCCGTTACCTAGTGCACGCTATGCTACTATAGCATATCCGCAGCCTGCGTCAGGCAAAGGAAAACGCCCCATCGCGGAGCGCCTAGATGAGCCGTTTTGAATACGAGACTTAGGTGGGGGTGCGGGCGCGGCGGCGGCGGCGCGCGGAGCGCCGGGCGGCGATGCGCTCTTTTTCGCCCTTGGAGCGGAAGAACCGGCGATCCTTGGCTTGCTTCAAGATGCCAGTACGGGTGACCGCCGACCGAAACCGGCCGACGAGCCCTTCGCCACTCTCACCATCGCGTAATATCACAAATGCCATAACAAAATTAGACTATCACACGGCGGCACGCCTGGGCAATCAGCTGGGGCACCATGGTGCACTGCCCATACCTCCGAGTCATTGACAGCGCACCATGGTGAATGGTATCCGTACTAGCAGTCGTTAGCGACAACTGCCAGCCGGAGCGATTCTTCCCTTGCCCACCTATGCGTATGCGTGCGAGGCCGGCCATGAGTTTGACCTCAGGCAGGGCTTTCACGACGAGCCCCTCTCCATATGTCCCACCTGTAACCAGCCGGCGCGGCGTGTTTTCCACCCGGCCTCGGTCCACTACAAAGGGTCGGGCTTCTACACCACCGACTACGCCCGCAAACCAGGGTCGCGTGGTTCAGATTCCGGGTCGCGGAGTGCAGATTCAGGGTCGTCGAGTGCAGGATCGGGCTCGGCTTCGAGCGACTCGGGCTCGGTTTCGAGCGACTCGGGCTCCTCCTCCAGCTCCTCCGCTGGCTCCTCCCCCAGCGACTAGCGCGGGGCCGTATTGCGCGCGGTCATCCAGCGGGTTCGTAGCGCTAGTGTGGCCGTGCAAGGCGATACCATTGCGTCCATCGGCCGTGGCCTTTTGGTGCTGATCGCTGTTGGCCGGGACGACGAGGCTGAGGATGCCGCTTACGTGGTTGATAAGACAGTCAACCTTCGCGTGTTTCCCGATGCCGAAGGCCGGTTCGACCGCTCGGCGCTGGAGGAGCGAGCCGACCTGCTGGTGGTCAGCCAGTTCACGCTCTACGCTGACACTCGCCGCGGGCGCCGCCCCAGCTTTACCGACGCCGCGCCGCCCGAACAGGCCGGCGCGATCTTCGCGGATGTCGTCGAGCGCTTCGGCGGGATCGGCCTGCGGGTCGAGACCGGCGTGTTTCAGGAGATGATGGACGTCTCATTGGTCAACGACGGCCCGGTGACAATCTGGGTGGACAGTGCCGAGCGTCATCGTTCCCGCCGCGCTTAGCCAAGGAGGCGAAGCTGTTGGACTCGCCAGGCGCCCTCACCTGAGACGAAGCGTCCGTTCGGTGGCCACTGCGTATAGCGGGGCGCGTCGCGTCGCGGGCGACAAACGCCGCCTGAGGACGAGATTGGCCAGTATGTAACTGGGGTCGTCCGCCAGAGCGTCGCCGGCCAGGCGGAGAGCAACGGTGATAGGGGCCGCCCCTCTGATGACCCGCCGGACTCTGCCGCCGTCCCGGCCGAGGGTGAAAATGGCGTGGTCATCGTCTGCGAAGACGATTCGTTGACCGGCAGGCTAGGGCGCGGAATCCGGATCGAGGGTTGGTGTCGATCCGAAGGAAGAACAGGCGCCTATCGCGAAGAGAGTTGCTGCGGCTAGTGCGGCGCTGGCCCCCCTCACGCCCCGGTGCCGTCTGGCGTCACGTCTAGACTGATATCCAGGGCCTGGACCGAATGGGTGATGGCGCCCGTGGAGACGAAGTCGACGCCGGTCTCGGCGATGGTGCGCACGGCGGCCAGCGTCACGCCGCCCGATGCCTCCGTCAGCACCCGTCCCGCGCACATTGACACGGCTTCGCGCATGATCTCAATGCTCATGTTATCGAGCATCACGATGTCGGCGTCGGCTTCGACCGACTGCCTGACCTGTTCCAGCGTGTCGCACTCCACCTCGATACGGACCGTGTGCGGGGCGGTCGCCCGGGCGCGGGCGACGAGGTCGGCGATGGTCTCACGGATCGTTGCGGCGGCGGCGATGTGATTGTCCTTGATCAGCACGCCGTCGGCTAGGCTCATGCGGTGGTTGCGCCCGCCGCCCATGCGGACCGAGTACTTGTCCAGCAGGCGCAGACCGGGCAGCGTTTTGCGCGTATCGATGAGCGCGGCGTTCGTGCCTGCGATCTCGTCGACGTAGGCGCGCGTTGCCGTGGCGATGCCGCTCATGCGCTGGACGAAGTTCAGGGCCGTGCGTTCTGCGCGCAGGATGCTCGCCAACCGACCCTTGATGGTGACGATGTGCTGGCCCGCCTCGACGCGAGTACCGTCGTCCAAGGACGCAAACCACGCCACGTCCAGGTCAACCTCGCGGAACACGGCGAGGCCGACCTCCACGCCAGCGATCACGCCATTCTGCTTTGCAAGCATGATGGCTGTGCCGCGCATGCCGGCCGGCAGCAGGCCGCTGGTGGCGTCGGCCGCGGCCTCATCCTCGGCGAGGGCGCGCCGGATGAGATCGATAGTTCCGTGCCATTGGTGCAACATGCAGATTTCGTGCGCAGGGTGTGCTGGTGCTAGTCGCGTGCGACCGCCGCTGTGCGCTCGGCTGTGACATCTAGCATTCGCTGGAGCGACAGCTTGGCGCTCGCTTTGGTCACGGGGTCGACGGCGACCTGGTTCACGACGTTGCCGGCGACGAGCTCCTCCAAAACCCAGGCCACGTAGGCGGGGTGGATCCGGTACATGGTGGAGCAGGGGCAGACGACGGGGTCGAGGCAGAAGATGGTCTTGTCCGGGTTGTTGAGTTGGAGGCGGTGAACCAGGCTGATCTCGGTGCCGACGGCCCACACGCTGTCCGGCGCGCCGCCGTTGACGGCCTCGATGATCCTCTCGGTCGAGCCGTTGAGGTCGGCGGCCGCGACGACCTCGTGCGTGCACTCCGGGTGGACGATGACGTTCACATTGGGGAACCGCTCGCGCGCCGCATCGATCTGGTGTACGCGGAAGCGCGTGTGGACGGCGCAGTGGCCACGCCACAGGATGACCTTCGCCGCTTCGATCTGTTCGGGGCTCAGCCCGCCCATCGCCTTCCAGGGGTTCCAGACGACGATCCGTTGAGGGTCAACGCCGAGCGCCAGCGCGGTATTACGCCCAAGGTGCTCGTCAGGCAGGAAGAGGACCTTGTCGCGCCGCGCGAACGCCCACTCCATAACGAGGCCCGCGTTGGACGACGTGCAGACGATGCCGCCGTTGCGCCCGCAGAGTGCCTTGATGTCGGCGGTCGAGTTCATGTAGGTGATCGGTGTGAGCGCCTCGGCGCCCAGCAGGCCCGCGAGGTCGTCCCAGCAATCGAGGACGTCGTCCGTCGGGGCCATGTCGGCCATGGAGCAGCCGGCGGTGATGTTCGGGAGGATGACGCGCTGGTCGTCGGAGGACAGGATGTCCGCAGTCTCGGCCATGAAGTGGACGCCGCAGAAGATAATGAACTCGGCGTCGCCCAGCGAGGCGGCGTAGCGGGAGAGCTTGAAGGAGTCGCCCTGGAGGTCGGCGTACTTGATGACCTCCTCGCGCTGGTAGTGGTGCCCGAGGATCACTAATCGCGAGCCGAGCTTTTTTCGCGCGATGCCTATGCGCTCATCCAGCGCTTGGGCGTCCAGGCTCGTGTACTCCTGGGGGATCGGCTGCCACTGGACGTTCGCGCCCATCTCCTCGACGAGTGGCCGCGCCCCGAGATCCTTGTCGGTCCGGCAAAACTCGCCCTGCTCGAGTTCGGTCACGGGTATGAGGGGAGTTCGCAGTTGTTTGGTTGCCATCCAGCGCCCCACCAATGCCCAGCAGGCCAGGTAATGGCTCCGCGGGTCAACTTGTGAAATGAATCACGTACGTACACAACTATTCTACCATGGCCACCCGCAAGTGCACGGCTGGTGCGGCCCTGGGCTTGCGCTAGGCGGTGACGACAGCGCTTTCGGGCACCACGGCGAGGCCCTGGAGCGACCAGGGCGTGGTCTTGGTGATCCGAACGTCGACCAGGTCGCCCAGCGCCGCAGTCTCCGACTCGAAGTAGACCAGCTTGTCGGTGCGCGTGCGTCCCTGCCAGCGGCTGCCCTTTTGGCCGTCGATGAGCACTTCTTGGGTCGTCCCGAAGTAGCCGGTGTTGATCTGGGTTAAGACCGACTCCTGGAGCGCCTCGATAGCCTTGAGGCGGCGCTGCTTCTCCTCCGGCGGCACGTCGTCAACGAGCTTGCGCTCGGCGTACGTGTTGGGGCGCGTGGAGTAGGCCGCGGAGTGGACCTTGTCGAAACGGAGGTCGCCGACGAGTTCCAGGGTGCGCTCGAACTGGGCTTCGGTCTCGCCGGGGAAGCCGACGATGAGATCGGTGACCATGGCGACGCCCGACACCGACTTGCGGATGCGGCCCACGAGTTCACGGTACTGCGCGTTGGTGTAGCCCCGGTGCATAGCGGTTAGCACGTCGTCGTCCCCCGCCTGGAACGGCAGATTGATGTTCTTCATTACGCGAGGCAAGCGGCCGACGGCGTCGATGATGCGCTGGCTCATGTCGTTGGGATGCGACGTCAGGAAGCGGATGCGCGCCAACTCCGGCACGCCATCATGCACCGCCTCGAGCAGGTCCGCCAGGTCGGGCGGCTCTGGCAGGTCATGGCCATAGGAGTCGACGTTTTGCCCCAGCAGCGTCACTTCGCGAACGCCGCGGGCCGCGAGCATTCGGCACTCGTCTACCAGTTCGTGGAGCGGGCGTGAAGACTCACGGCCCCGGCGGTACGGGATGATGCAGAACGTACAAAACTTGTCGCAGCCGTGGATGATGGGTACGTGCGTCGTGACGCTGGGAGCGCTGGGCACGAAAGGACCGACGCAGCCCTCGGTGTCGATGCCGAGCTGCGAGCCCATGCGCTCGATGAGTGGGTCGAATTCTTGCGGGCGCATGAAGAGATCAACGAAAGGAAACCGCTTACGCAGTGCCTCGTCGGTGGGGCCTACCATGCAGCCCATGAGCGCGAGCGTGCGTCCTTCGTTCTCCTGGCGCCACGGCTTCAGGCTGGTGAGCATGCCGACGACGCGGTCTTCGGCGTTCTGCCGGACCACGCAGCTGTTGAGGACAATGACGTCGGCCTCCTTGGGCCGGAGGGTCTGCTCCATGCCCAACTGGGATAGTGCCGCGCCCATGCGCTGGGAGTCCGCCGTGTTCATCTGGCAGCCGACGGTCCAGATGTAGAACTGCTGCATTGTTTTCCTCGGGCGGCGCGGTTGATCCGTGCCGGGCGAGGCCATGTTAAGCGACGAGCCTCCGGAGCCCAAACTATCAAGACCGCACCTGGGTTAAATAGAGGCCCTGATCGTCGTGGCGATATTTACGGCCGAGACCGTCGTGGGAGATACGTCCAGCGGTGTCGACTTTTCGATTCCCAACTGCAATTGATGAGCGCCGCCAGTGCGATTTTGTCCTCGATCACACTGACAATTTGAACAGGGATGGAGCGCTCTCGATGTGGAGTAGCGGCAAGAAGAAGCGGCCCTTTGCCTTCAAAGAGGACTTCCTCTACGGCCGATAGTCCCGCGGACGTCGCTGCTGCTGGGTGCCTCAGTTTGGGCTGATAACGCGCCCTCTGTAGTGCAGCCCCTGCCCTCGATATCGACCAACTGCTGCCGAGCCGTTGACACAGAGCACGGCTGCTTGCTGGTGATGCCGCACTTGGCATTGGTATCATGTCTCTGGTTCGGGGGGATCGCATAGAGGCCGAGTGCGCCCGCCTGCTAAGCGGGTTGGGGGTGTTGAGCCCCCTCGCGGGTTCGAATCCCGCTCCCTCCGCCATCCCAACCAACGAGTTTGCGCCAACTCTGGTCAGACGGTAGCGGCCTGCTCGATCGCCGATAGTGCGGGCCGCGGCGCCAGCCATAGCCCGAGCGCCGCCGATGCCAGCAGTGCCGACGAGCTGACGAACACGATGTTGTAGGAGCCCGTCGCCTCGAACGCCAAGGCGGCCGCCGCAGGCCCGATGCTGAGCCCGACCATCTGGATGGGCGAGACGAAGCCGGCGATCGTCCCGAAGGACTCCCGGCCGTAGTACTGAGCCAGGATGATGTTCAACAGCGAGCCCTCGCCGCGCAGCGCGAAGCCATAGAGCATCGCTACCGCGATGGCCGCCGCCCCCGTGGTCACGCCAGTGAACGCCAAGGTCACCAGCGCCCCCATGGCCACGGCCCCGACGGCGAGCAGGCGCTCCGAGAAGCGCTCCGTTAGGAATCCCCAGGCCACGGACGAGATGGCGCCGGAGAACGCGAACGCGCTGAGGGCCACCACTGAGATGGAGTCGGTGATGCCCCGGTCAGTGAAATAGGCGACCATGTGAAAGCCGACCGCGCCGGTCGAGGCTGCGCCGGTGAACAGGCCGAAGGTGATGAACCAGAGCGCAGGCGTTCGCCGGGCTTCCGCCAAGGACCAGGACGCCTCGGGCGCCGCCGCGGAGCGCTGAGCGCTACCCGGCTCGTCGTCCGCCGGCGTGTCGCCGTCGGGCAGTAGGTCCATGTCCTCGGGCCTGCGCCGCAAGACGACCGCCGCCAGAGGGACCATGGCCAGGGCAGCGATGCCAAAGACAACGAACACTGTGCGCCAATCGGTCCCCGCGCCGACGAAGCCTCGTCCCGTTAGCGCTAGCACCGCCGAGCCGAGGGCCGGGGCCGTATTCACGAAGCCCATGGCCCGGCCACGCATGCGCCGGAACCAGTTGACGGCCGCCGTACGGGGTACGACCCCCGAGATCGCGGCCATGGTGATGCCGCGCCCGACGATGTAGGTCAGGAACAGGTGCCACACTTGGTTCATGGAGGCCATGCCGAAGAAGGCCAAGGCCAGGACCACCAGAGCGAAGGAGGTCATGACGCGGGTGCCGTACCGGTCGGCCAGGGCGCCGGTGACGGGCTGGCTGAGCCCGCCGACGAAGGTGCCGGCTGTGACCGCGCCCGCGATGGCCGACCGGCTCCAGCCTAGGTCGTCGGTGATGGGGAGAAGCATCGCCCCGAAGAAGACCTGGCTGCTGCCCGCGCCCACGAACGATGCCGCGGTGAGGACTGACAGGACGTGCCAGCCGTAGTAGATGCGTGGCCTGGCCTTGCGCTCGGTCACGGTGACGCAGGCGGTGCTTCAATCAACTCACGGACCAGCCTGCGGTGGCAGCGGTTCTCGTCCTTGCACGAACACAGCAGCGTCACCGTCTGCGTGTCCACCAAGGACTTCAGCGATGTCAGCGCATCGATGGAGTCTGGCCTTGTCGCCATTTCGTGCAGGAAGCGCTGTTGGTACGCCGGCGAGTCCATCGTGCCTGCGTTGAACTCGGCCAGCAACTCGCGCGACGGCGCCAGGCCCCGGTCCCAGGCGTCGGTGAGCTCCTTGCGAATGCCCCGAGGCCACAGGCGCATGATGAGCAGCCGGAAGCCGTCATCAGGTGACGGCGGGTCGTAGATGCGCTTGGTTCGCAGCGGCATGGTGCCTCAATACTACCGTTAGCGTCCCCTGGGATTCGACGAGCGTGCGGTGGCCGTTCCGCCGGCACCCCAGAAGCCGCTAAATTGCACGCCCACCCGCCGCTTGCGCTCGACGATCTCGCTCGGGTTCATTGGAGGGTCCGTACCGTCGGTATTCCCCCTCTCAACTCGCTCACGTAGCGCTTGCCTGCTCCGTGCCTCCACTCGCTGGCCAGTTGGTACGTTGTACCGCTGCGCCTGCCGTCGAAACGCAGCAGCACGACGCTAGGAGGGACTGCTTGCCTCTCATCGCGCGGTGGACGGCGCCATCGAGGCGATGATCAGCAGCGGAGTGTGGGCGCGAGACCTGCGTGGGGACGCTTCCGTACTGGCCCCTCTTTCGCGGCGCCGAGGGGCACGTCCGAGTCGAGGTTGTGGAGGACGCTGGCAGTCAGCCGGCCTAACGCGCCTCGCGCTCGGCCAGGAACGCCGCGTATGGCGCCTCTGCCTGGTGCTGGGCGTGGGTAACGGGGTCGCAGGCCACGCCGACCCACACCTCGCCGTCCTCGAAGGACTCGCGCTTCCACACCGGCACGACGTGCTTGATGCGGTCGACGGCGTACTGCGTCGCAAGGAAGGCTTCGGGCCGGTGCGGCGCCGCGGCGGCCACAGCCAGACTCACGTCGCCGATGTTCAGCCGGCCGATGCGGTGGCGCGCCGCGATGTCGTCGATGCCGAAGCGCACTGCCGTCTCCTGGAGCACCTGCCCAAGAACCTTCTCGGCCATGCTGACGTGCGCTTCGTACTCCAGCCTGAGCACGCGCCTGCCCCCGGTGCTATCCCGCGTCGTGCCCTCGAAGGTGACGATCGCCCCGTTCCCCGGCTGCCGCACGGCGTCCGTGACGGAGCCGACGTCGATGCGCTCACTGACCACACGGGCGTCGACGCCACCGGAGACCGGCGGGTAGAGCGCCACCTCGTCGCCGTCCTGGAGTGGGTAGGCCAAGTTCGCGAACTCCTCGTTGACCGCAATGAGGTGTGGAGTGAAGTCGCGAGGGAGTGACGGCGCCTCGTCCAACAGCAGCTCGACCGCACGGGCGACTGTGTCGCCGTCCTCAAGCGCCAACTCGAAGCGGTCGCGTCCCGCCTGGTCGCGGTAGGTGGCGAAGAGTCGCAGGTGTGCTTTCATGGTTCGATTATAGCGAGCCTCGTGGGGCTCTTTGCCCTAGGCGAGGGCCGGGATGCCAGGCCGGTGCTATGCTCCGCCCATGGCACGCCAGCGCCGACGTGAGGGGACGCTGTTCGCCCACGCTGCCGAGCAGCGCGCTGGCGAGATCGAGCCCCTCGCCGCCCGCATGCGGCCGCGCATGCTCGACGAGTTCATCGGCCAGGAACATATCTTGGGTCTCGGCACGGTGTTAGAGCGTGCCATCCGCGCCGACGCCGTGCCCTCCATGGTGTTGTGGGGCCCGCCGGGTACCGGTAAGACGACCCTGGCGCTACTCATCGCCAACATGACCCGCGCGTACTTTGCGTCAGTGTCGGCCGTGACCTCTGGCGTCGCCGACCTCCGAGAGGCCGTCGCCGATGCGCGCGACCGGTGGGTCACCGAGCACCGCCGCACGCTGCTGTTCGTCGACGAGGTCCATCGCTTCAACAAGGCGCAGCAGGACGTCATCTTGCCGCACGTGGAGGACGGTACCGTCGTCCTCATCGGTGCCACCACGGAGAACCCATCATTCGAGGTCAACGCGCCCCTGCTGTCCCGCGCCCGCGTGTTCACGCTCGAGTCGCTGAATGAGGAGCAGCTCGGCGCCATCGTCGTCGCAGCCCTCGCCGACGAGGACCGTGGCCTCGGCAAGCTGCGCGTAACCCTCGACTCCGACGCGCAAGAGCTTTTGGTGGTCGTCGCTGGCGGCGACGCGCGTGTGGCGCTCAACGCGGTCGAGCTCGCGGC
>CAUYXS010000040.1:0-10437 GCA_963577205.1 Dehalococcoidia bacterium
ACGCTGATCAGCAGGCCACCGAAGTAGAGTCGGTACTCGCGATGTCTGAGTACGGTCAGGAAACGACCGCGTTCTGCTAGCCACGATGGCATATGGATGAGTCCTCAGTTGGCGTGGTCACCATCAGCTCGTCCTGTCCTGCCGTCAATGCCGACTGTGCGTACGCAGCACGGCCATCGCACGGTAGGACAAGCTCCCGGCGACGCCACGTCGCGCGAGGACCGGTTGTGGGGATGCCGAGAAGGAGACCATTATCCGCCGGTTGATGCCGTCCGACCACCCGCCTGAACCGACGCGCAACAGGAGCGCCAAAAGCAGCAAGCTGGGCATGACCAACGGACAGAAGGCAAGGGTGTCTGCCCTGGAGACGGAGCCCTGGCTGGCCCGACAAGGCTCCTAGGGCAGCAAATGGCCCAGCCGCCGGGTCATTTGGCCGACCGGAATATTAAGATCAGCATGCCGTTGCCCAGTGTGGATTGCCAGCGAGTCCAGTCCAGCGTCCGACTGAGGCACAACGGTTACGACCCAGCTACGGATCGAGTCGCGGTCGAGGCCCCAGGCTGCGTCGTTGAGGATGAACTGACTGACCCAGCTCTGGGCGTCGTGCGGCGGTGCTTAGGCCTGCGCTGTCGGCGCGTTTGCGGCCTCCACTATCGCGTTGATCAGCACGTCGCATCCGGCGGTCACGTCTTCTGGTGCCGCGCTCTCGGTCTCGTTGTGCGAGATGCCGCCCGCGCAAGGGATGAACACCATCGCGGTCGGCGCCACCCGTGCAATGTGGCAAGCGTCGTGGCCGGCGCCTGAGACGATCTCCATGGACTCGAGCCCCAGGGATTGCGCGGCGGAGGTCACCGCACGCTTCGCGCCGGGGTCGAAGGGCAGCGGTGGAGCGTAGTAGATCTCGTGTATGTCCAGCCCCAGGCCCGCGTCCTTTGCGACGCCGGCCGCGAACTTACGCATGTCAGCTGCCATGTCAGAGAGGGCTGCGTCGCTCGGGTGCCGCAGGTCGATGGAGAAGAAGACCTCGCCTGGGATGGTGTTGCGCGAGTTGGGCTCAACCCGCATGACGCCGACGGTCGCGCGACCGTCCGTCGTCGCCGCGCCTATGCTCTGGAGTTCAGTCACGATGCGCGAGGCCCCTACTAGGGCATCCCGCCGCCGGTCCATGGGGGTCGTGCCAGCGTGGGCGTCCTGCCCGCGCACCGTCACCTCGTACCATCGTTGGGCCTGGGCGCCGCTGACGACGCCGATGCGCTTGCCATGGGCTTCGAGAATCGGACCCTGCTCGATATGGACCTCGAAGAATGAACCGAAGGCGTGGCTCCCGATGTCCTGCGCGCCGTCGAAGCCGATCCGGCGCAGTTCCTCACCGATGGTGAGCCCGTCCGCGTCGGTCCGGCCAAGCCCGTAGGCCAGATCGAAGACGCCCGCGAACACACCGGAGCCAACCATGGGAGGTGCGAAACGCGAACCCTCTTCGTTGGTCCACGCCACCACCTCGATGGGCCTGCGCGTCTCGATGCCGCGGTCCGCCAGCGTTCGCACGACCTCTAGGCCGCACATAACGCCCAAGGGCCCGTCGAAGCGGCCACCGTTGGGCTGGGTGTCGAGGTGGCTTCCGGTGGCCACCGGCGCGAGGGACGGGTGGGAGCCGGGCCTGCGGGCGAATATGTTGCCCATGCGGTCCACGGAGACTTCGCAGTTGGCCTCTTCCGCCCACGCAACGAATAATTCCCGCGCCATGCGGTCCTCGTTGGACAGCGCCAGGCGGCGGCAACCGCCCTTGGGCGTCGCGCCGATCTCAGCGAGCCGCATGAGGCTTTCCCATAGACGCTGCCCGTCGACCCGTATGGGGGTTTGCATTGGCATCTTGACCCTTTATGCCTCGAAGACTTGCTCGCCACCAACGATAGTTCGTTTGACCGCAGTATGGCGCACCTCGCTCACCGGTACCGATAGGGGATCGCGGTCGAGGCCGATAAAGTCGGCGGCCTTGCCGGGAGCAAGGGAGCCGATCGTGTCGTCCATGCGAAGTACCGTTGCCGACCCTACGGTGTAGGCCTGCAGCGTCTCCGCCACGGAGATGCGGTGCTCGGGGCCGAGTACGCCGGCCACGTCCGTGTCGCGAGTCGCGAACCCGTAGATGTTCTGCCACGGATCATAGTTTGTGACCGGCGAGTCGGTGCCGGCGCCAACGACCACCTTGGAGTCGAGCCATGCCCGGGCCGGAGTGCAGTCGGCGGCGCGCTGGTCACCCCAGTAAGTCCGCATATTGCCGGCGAGACTGTAGACCAGTGCGTGCTGGAGAGTCACACCAAGGCCGAGATCGCGCGTTCGCTCGACGGCGTTGGCCGCCGGCGAAAAGGCGTGCTCCAATGCGTGGCCTCCAGCCCCGGCGCCTGTGCTCGCGTCCAACCGTTCGAACGCCTCGAGCACCATGTCCATGGCGGCGTCACCGACGACGTGGACGCCGACTCGCCAGCCGAGCCCATGGGCCTGCTCGAGGATCGCGTGCAAGTCCTCCTTGCTGTAGAAAGGGAACCCTCGAAATTCTGCATTGTTGGCGTAGGGGTCGCGGAAGTAACCACCCTCGACGCCGCCGTCCAGTCCGATCTTGAGCCCCCAGACGTCGAGCCAGTCGTCGCCGAACTCGCTGAGGCCCGCTCGGTCGTCGATCCATGCGCGGCGTTCCTCGGGCGCCATTCTCATTTCGATGCGCCACATGAGGCTGGCGCGCAGCGATTGCGCCTCGGGCAGGACCGCGCGATACGCCTTGATCTCTGTGGCGTTCAGGCCGGGGTCGCGCACCGTGGTGATGCCGGCG
This sequence comes from Dehalococcoidia bacterium, assembly GCA_963577205.1. GTDB lineage: Bacteria > Chloroflexota > Dehalococcoidia > Lucifugimonadales > Australimonadaceae > CAUYXS01. The sequence goes on from CAUYXS010000040.1 coordinate 2,825, forward strand.
CGATTGTAGGCGGCGATGCCGGCCCGGAGCGCCCGACGCCGGTCCTCGTCGTCCGGCTGGGGCAGTAGGCGGTTCAGCGCCGCGAAGGCTGGGCGCTCCAACAGCATGCCCGTCAGCTTGCCCGATGCGTCGCGCACGTATTCGCCGCCCGGCGGGTCGCTAGTGCCGTGGGCGATGCCTGCCAGCGCCAGCCCTCTGCTGTTGGTGACGACGACGTGGCCACCTCGCGGCAGGTGGACCGGGTGGTTCGGCGTGACGCGGTCGAGCTCCTCGGCCGTGGGCATCCGTCCCTCGGCGAGGTTAGTCTCGTGCCAACGTGATGAACAGAGCACCCATTCGCCGGGGGGTGTCTCCCGGGCTCGGACCTCGACGGCCGCAACCAGCTCGTCGATGGACCGGGTGTGGGCGAGCTGCACACGCTCCCAGCCCATGGCGGTGGAGAGGAAGTGGTTGTGCGAGTCCACCAGCCCCGGCATCACGACGGCGCCTTCGAGGTCGATGACAGGTGCGGAGCCGGCCAGCGCTCGCATTGCGTCGTCGTCACCGAGGGCGGCGATGCGGCCGTCGTGGACGGCGATGGCCGTTATCCCGCGGTTGAGGGAAGGCTTGCCGGTCATCGCGATGATCCCGGCGGCGTTCACGAACACTTTATCGGGACTTCGGTGTGAGATGTATAACATGCCATCGCCTCCAGCCAGCCCATTCGGAGCGAGAGGCTATTAGCCTCCGCGCCAACGGACTTCAGTCTAGGGCAGGATAGCGGAGACGACGCCTTAACGGCGCGCTAAACGGGAAGATGACCCCTTGGCGGTGACTGTATAGGTGCGCGGTACAATCCAGTGCACGTGAGCGCGAGCGCAGGTTCCTCTCCGCTTGCTTGAAGGAGCAGAAACCGCGTGAAACGCGTGCCTTTCCCGCACCTACCGCTGACTCGAGCCCTCCGGCGCTCCGGCTACCTGCTGGTGCTCGACGGCCTGCTGACGGCGTTTGCGTTCTACCTCGCGCTCCCGGCGCGCTTCGCCGGACGCCCGCCACAGCAGTGGATCGACGGCCTCGTCACGCTGTTGCCCTTCATCATCTTGGCCTTCCTGGCGTCGAACTACGCCCTGGGCATGTACCACCGCATCTGGCGATACGCGACCACGCGTGAGGTTGTCCCTGTGGCGTTGGCCTCGGGTATCGCCACAGCATTTGTCGTGGGCATCGACCTGGCCGTGCCGGGCGAGCGGCAGCTTCCGTTGGGCACGGTGTTCCTCGGCGGCTTCTTCTCACTGACCGGATTTCTTGCCGTCCGCTACGCTCCGCAACTCATGCGGTCGAGCCTGCGGGCGTCGGGGGGTGGGCGCCAGCGCGTGCTGATCGTCGGTGCAGGCGAGGCGGGGCAGATGCTCGCGGATACGTTGATGGGGCTCGGGGCGGCGGACTACGAGATCGTCGGCTTCATCGACGACGACACCGCCAAACAGGGGATGCGCCTCCACGGTGCGCGGGTGCTGGGCGGCCGGGCCGAGATAGCCGACGTCGTGAGCTCGCGGTCCGTCGACCTGATAGCGATCGCCATCATTAACATCAGCGGCGCCGACTTCCGGGACGTCTTGGACACCTGCGAGGCGACCGACGCGGCGATCAAGGTGGTCCCCTCACTGCTGTCGTTCGTCGAGGGTTCGCGGGTTGGGCCTACGCTACGCGACGTGACAGCGGAAGACTTGCTTGGCCGCGAGCAAGTGGCCATAGACGAGCAGTCCTGCAAGGCGACCATCGCCGGCCGGACGATCCTTGTCACCGGCGCCGCAGGCTCCATAGGGTCCGAGCTGTGCAGTCAGATCGTGAGCCTCGGACCCAAGCGGCTGCTGGCGCTCGATAACAACGAGTCGGGTCTGTTCGACTTGACCATGCTTATGCTGCACCCGGCCCCTGGGGTCGAGGTCGTGCCGTTGATCGCCGAGGCCACCGACGCGCGCAAGGTCGCTTCCATTTTCGAAACCTACCGGCCCGACGTAGTCTTCCACGCCGCTGCCTATAAGCACGTTCCGTTGATGGAAGCACACCCGGCGGAGGCCGTGCGGGTCAACGTGCTCGGCACGCGAATCGTGGCCGAGGCCGCCGAGCGCTCAGGAGCCGAGCGGTTCGTTCTTGTTTCCACCGACAAGGCGGTCGAGCCGTCGAGCGCCATGGGGGCAACCAAGCGCCTGGCGGAGCTCATCGTGCTGGGCCGCGCCAAGAGCCACACACTGTTCACCGCGGTCCGGTTTGGCAATGTCCTGCGCTCGCGTGGTAGCGTCGTTCCTACCTTCGAGAGCCAGATTGAGGCGGGCGGGCCCGTGACCGTGACCCACCCCGACATGACGCGCTACTTCATGAGCATCTCCGAAGCGGTGAAACTCGTCATTCAGGCGGGCGTATTCACCCAGGGCGGCGAGCTCTTTATGCTGGATATGGGCGAGCCCATCCGCATCGACGACCTTGCCCGCCGCCTGGTGCGGATGCGGGGGCTGCGCCCCGATATCGACATCGCTATCGAGTACGTTGGCGTCAGACCCGGCGAGAAAATGAGCGAGCGCCTCTACGGCAGCGACGAACGGACGGTGAAAACCGCCCACGCCAGCGTCTTGCGTGTGGAGTCGCCGACAGGCGCCGTGACCGAGCAGACACTGGACGAGCTGCTATCGAGCCTCGACCACGCGGAGCCCGCCGAGCTGATCGCCCGGCTCACGTCGCTGACGAACCCTGACCGGCCCACCGACCACACTGCCTAGCAGGTGGATTCGCGCGTACGGCGAATGACTGGACAAGGCAAAAGGACAAAGCGTGGTGAAGCGTTCTTAGAAGTTCGGCGCTGCTTCTGAGAAACCTTGGAGCAGACTTGCAAGACACGGGGCTGTTGCTCGACTGGTTCGGCGCGCAGGGCTAGTAGCCGGGGCGCCGGTCGAGCAATCCCGCCTGTTGCTGGTAGGCGTGTGCCGCGCGGATCACCGTAGGCTCGTCGAAGGGCCTGCCCGCAAGTTGGAGCCCGATGGGCAGACCGTCGTCGCTGAAGCCGCACGGCACCGAGATAGCGGGCATACCGGTCTGGTTCATCGGCCCCATGAAATTAGGGATACCGATGAGGGACAGCAGGTCGTAGTCGAATGGCCCTGCGGGGGTCGCCATGCTGGGTGTGGCAATTAGGTCAACGCGCTGCATGACCTCCGCGTACTCCCGTCTCACGCGAGCCCGCGCCCGCATGGCCTGCTGGTAGTCACCGGTGGTGTAGGTGCCGCCAAGTACGAAGCAGGCCCGCGCGGTGGCACCGTAGTTCTGTGGCTGCGAGATCAGGTTGGCGCGATGGTAACTGAAGGCCTCCGAGATCATGATCATCGTATTGGCCTCAGTCGCGAAAGCCAAGCTCGGCACCTCGATCTCCTCGATGCGCGCGCCCAGCGATGCTAGCGCCGCGAGCGCCGCGTCGAAGGCCGCCCCCACTTCTGGGTCGACGCCGACGGCGGGGTCGTCGATGTAGCTGCGCGGTACGCCAATGGTCAGGCCACGGACGTCGTCGGCCAGCGCGGCCGAGTAGTCGGGCACGGGCGCATCCACCGCCGTCGGGTCGGCCGGGTCCGGCCCGGCCATCGCCTGGAGCATCAGCGCGGCGTCCTCGACGGTCCACGTCATTGGCCCGCAGTGGTCCAGCGACCACGCCAACGGCAGGACACCCGCGCGGCTGATCCGCCCGTAGGTCGGCTTGAGTCCGACGATGCCACAGTACGCCGCAGGGATGCGTATGGAGCCGCCAGTGTCGGAGCCCAGCGCGGCCATGCAGAGCCCGGCTGCGACGGCGGTCCCCGACCCGCTGGACGACCCGCCAGGACCGCGTTCGGTGTCCCACGGGTTGCGCGAGAGCTCGAAGAGGCTCGTGTCCGGGCCGCCCAGCGCGAACTCGTGCATCGATAGCTTGCCCAGCAGGATGGTGCCGGCGCCGCGCAGTTTCGCTACCGAGGTTGCGTCCTTGGCCGGGACGCGGTGCTCGAGGACCTTCGACTGTCCGGTGGTGCGTACGCCAGCGGTGTCGTACAGATCTTTGAGGCCGATGGGGACCCCGTGTAGCGGGCCGCGGTAGTTGCCGCCGGCGATCTCGGTCTCCGCTGCGCGGGCGTCTGCCAGCGCCTGGTCGGCCACGACTGTGACATAGGCTTTCAGCGTGCCGTCGATCTCGTCAATGCGCCGCAGGTAGGCTTCGACCAACTCGACCGGGGAGACCTCGCGCTGCTGGATCAGGCGGCTGGCCTGGCCGATGGTCAGGTAGTGCAAGGAGGTGCCGTCAGTGGTCATGATCGCGCCTCCGACTGCGGGCCCCACGCGGCGACGAAGCGGCCAGCGACCTCCTCGTCGGCAAGGTCGGCCTCGTACACGACCTGGAAACTCGCCATGTACCGCGCGTAGTAGGGGCGTAGGCGCTCGACCTCACCCGCAGGGAGCGAGAGCCCGGCGCGTTCCAACATCGTCTCGAACGTGTCCGCCATGGCCGGGCCTCCTCCGCGCTGTCGAATCTGCCCGCATCCGCTCGCTCGTCGGCTCTCACATACCCTGACGTACGCAGCGGGCGCGTGACGGAGGATAGGGGCGCCGAGTGACAGGGTCAACGAGTGCGATAGGATTCGCCAGCAGGGGCCCGCTAGAGTGAAGGGAGTACAAGCATGGACGATCGAGAATTGGCGTTCACACCCGCATGGCGTCTGCGGGAGATGATTGGCGCCCGTGAGGTCTCGCCGGTCGAGCTCACCGAGCTTTACCTGCGCCGCATCGACGCGCTGAATCCCAAGCTGAATGCCTACCTGACGGTCGACGGCGATCGCGCGATGGCCGACGCACGCAAAGCCGAGGCCGCCGTCGCATCGGGTGGCGACCTGCCGCCGCTGCACGGAGTTCCCATCGGCATCAAGGACCTTACGGAGACTGAGGGCCTGCGTACGACCAACGGCTCGGCCCTGTACAAGGACTACGTGCCAAAGGCAGACGAGCTGACCGCCGCGCGTATCCGAGCCTCAGGCGCCATCATTCTCGGCAAGACCAACACCCCTGAGTTCGGCCACTCCGCCACCACCGAGAACATGCTTGGTGACGCGGCGCGCAACCCATGGGACACCGAGCGCACGCCTGGCGGTTCATCCGGTGGCACGGCGGCAGGGCTCGCCGCTGGTCTGCACCCCATCGCAACGGGTAGCGACGGCGGCGGGTCCATTCGCATCCCCGCCAGCCTGTCGGGCGTCTTCGGCATCAAGCCAACGCAAGGTCGTGTCGCCCGTCCCTACCATTCGCCTGGTGGGTGGCGTCCCTTCTCGTGCAATGGACCCATGTCCAATGACGTGCGCGACGCCGCTATCTTGTTGGAGGTCATGGCGGGGCCCGATCCCTCAGACCCGCCGGCCATGCCTGGTCCGGTCCCCAAATTTACGGCGGAGCTCGACGCCGGGGTAAAGGGCATGCAGGTTGGGTGGTCTGCGGACCTGGGTGGACTCCCGGTCGACCCGGAGGTGCGCGCCATCACGGAGGCCGCCGTCCGGGCATTCGCTGAACTAGGAGCGAGCGTCGAGGTGGCCAAGGTTGATATGAACCACCGGAGCGTGTTCGAAACTTTCGACACCATCTGGGTCAGCGACCTTGTCGCCGGCTCGGGCAAGTACCTGGCCGACCACGCCGACGAGATGTCGGCGTCGTTTCGGGAGCAGCTCGAGCGTGGCGTGCCGTGGCCGGCGTCGAGGCTCGCGCTCGCGTTGCGGGAGCTCGAATGGCACCGCGCGCGCACCGATGCGCTGGTCACGACCTACGACCTGCTGGTCACGCCAACGACGGCGACAGCGGCGTTCCCGATCGGCCAGCGCCCCTCGGTCATCGACGGCAAGCAGGTGGCGCCCTGGTGGGGTTTTACCCCTTTCGCCTACCTGTTCAACATGAGCGGCCATCCCGCGGCCAGTATTCCCTGCGGGTTCACCGCCGAGGGCTTGCCTGTCGCACTTCACGTCGTCGGCCACCACGGCGCCGAGTCGACGGTGCTGCGGGCGTGCGCCGCCTTCGAGCGCGCGAGGCCTTGGATCGGCACGCGCCCTGCGGTCAGCTAACCACGCCGGCACGAGGCATACGAAAGGCACCGTGCCCAACCAACAGCAGGCGGACGTCGTCATCAGGGACGACCCAAGCGACGCAACCAATGGCCCGCGGGCCTGTTTCGTAGGCTGGTTGTCATTCTGAGCGCAGCGAAGAACCTGGCCCGCCGAACGCCGCTGGGTCCCACCAGATCCTTCGTCGTCCAGGGCAGGGACTCCTCAAGATGACAGCGCGGCGAACGCCGCCGTCGTGTCGGGCCCTACGCCCCCAGCGGACCTTTGTGGACGAGCTGCCGCATGTCCTCCAGGGAGCCGAGCCAGGGCGCTAGCGTCTCTTGCCACCACGTCGCGCCGGCGTTCGCGAGGGCCGACAGCCGCTCCGACGTCTCCCCAGGGTCGTCTTTCGAGGTCGTCCCTGCGAGCACCAAATCGAAAGGCTTGTGGGATTCGCGGTGACCGCTGACGTACTGAACGATGGCTTGGACATCGTCAGGCTTGAGGCTCCGCATCGGGTCGCTGGCAAGAGGAAAGGCTCCTTCATACCTGGCCGCGCGGCGCAGGGGCGGTTTGTTTGGCCACATCCCCGCTACCCAGATGGGGATTCGTGGTTGCTGGACGGGCCGCGGCTGGAAAGTTGCGCCCTTCACCTGGTAGTGCTGACCTTCGTAGGTGAGCGGCTCGCCGCTCCATAGCCCAATCAGTACGTCCAGTCCCTCGTCCAGCATTTCTGCGCGAACCGCTGCTTCTCCCGATTCTCCGAACTGCTCATATTCCGTTCCGGGTGGAGAGCCGAGGCCTACGCCGAGCGTCAGCCGCCCGTTGCTGAGGTGGTCCAGCGTCACGGTCTCTCGCGCCAGCTTCCATGGGCGGCGCCTGGGGAGCGGGGTAACCATGGGGCCAATGCGAATGCGCTCTGTCCGCATTGCGATGGCGGCGAGTGCGATCCAAGGATCAACCATAGGGCTGACTACCCCCGCGTCGACTCGGGGGCGGCCTGATTGAATATGGTCCCAGATGAAAAACCCATCCCAGCCTGACTCCTCGGCTTCGTGGGCGAGCTCGGCGAGCACACGCGGCGTGAAGTCCTCGCCAAAGTTAGTGACGTTGATGCCGTATTTCATGGCCTACGCTCCAAAAGGGCTCTGGGCTGATCTAGTTGCGGTTGCGCGCGCCCACCGGCGCGGAGGCGCCTGTGAAGACCGCCGTCTTGTTGAAGCTGCGGATGAACTTCAGGTAGCAGCCCTGGGCCACGCGGACGGCGGCGGCCTCATGGTTCTCGGTCGCCTCCCACCCCCGTTGCTCCAGCGATGCGCGGTCCACACGCGGCACCTCCCCAACTGGTGCGCGGGAGTATACGCGAGCGGCAGTCGCCGGCTCCCTCGGCTAGAATCGTCCATGGTTGGGGGTAGCGCATGACTCGACGACCGCCCGGCGTCACGGTACGCATCGAGTACCAGAACCAGGCGAGTATGCTCGGCGCACCACCTCGGCCACCCACTACGGGCGCCCGGCCAGCGGCTCTACGCCCGTAGT
>CAUYXS010000041.1:0-9771 GCA_963577205.1 Dehalococcoidia bacterium
TGAGCATACTCCTATCAAGTATGGGCTTGCCTATGGCTGCTACTCCAGGGGGCTACGGGAGGCTGTCTGCCCGGCCACGATGTGCTCCGCACCTTGACCGTAATCACGTCCGCTATTAGCATATTCGGCCACGAGGAGGGATGCCAGTGGCCAACATACTGTCGCTGCGATGCCGCGAGTGCTCCCGTGAGTACCCTGTGGAACCGCTGAACGTGTGCGAGTTTTGCTTCGGGCCGCTCGAAGTCGTATATGACTACGATGCGATCAAGAAATCGACGTCGCGCAAGAAGATCGCAGCGGGTCCCCGCAGCATGTGGCGCTACGCCGACTTCCTCCCTGTTGACTACAACCCTATCGTCGACATCAACGCCGGCTTCACGCCGCTCATCCGCTCGCGCAATCTCGCCAAGGTGTTGGGGTTGAATGAGCTCTACATCAAGAACGACAGCGTGAACCCCTCATATTCTTTCAAGGACCGGGTCGTCGCGGTTGCCACAGCCAAGGCGCTGGAGTTCGGGTTCGAGACCATCGCCTGCGCGTCGACCGGCAACCTCGCCGGCGCCGTCTCCGCCCATGCGGCGCGCGCGGGCATGAAGGCCTACGTCTTCATCCCGTCGAACCTCGAAGCGGGCAAGGTGCTAAGCGCTGCCATTTACAACGCCACCATCGTCGCCGTCGACGGCAGCTACGACGATGTCAATCGCCTTTGCAGTGAGCTGGCGGACAAGTACCGCTGGGCATTCGTGAACATCAACGTCCGCCCTTTCTACGCCGACGGCTCCAAGAGCCTGGGCTACGAGGTGGCAGAGCAGCTGGGATGGCGCGCGCCCGTGCACGCCATCGCTCCAGCGGCTTCAGGGGCCATGTTCACCAAGATCTGGAAGGGCCTCAACGAGTTCGCCGACGTAGGGCTGATCGACTCGGCTGTGCCGACGCATATGCACCTGGCCCAAGCGGCGGGCTGCGCACCCATCGCCGAGGCGTACCTCGACGATCGCTTCATCATCAAGCCGGTCAAGCCGAACAGCGTAGCGAAGTCGCTTGCCATCGGTAACCCGGCTGACGGTTACTACGCGCTGAAGACCATCGAGGCGTCCGGCGGCTCGGCGGTAGTCGTCCCTGAAGACCAGGTCGCCGAAGGCGTGAAGCTTTTGGCGAGAACAGAAGGTATCTTCACGGAGGGTGCCGGCGGTGTTGCCATTTCCGGGCTGAAGCAGCTGGTGGAGTCCGGCAAGATCGGACCAGACGACCTCACCGTCGTCTACATAACGGGCAACGGTCTAAAGACCGTCGAGCTCGTACAGGATGTCGTCAGGCCCATCAATATCGCCGCCACCGTCGACGCGTTTGAGTCGGCGGTGCCAGCCAGCGTAACCTAGGAACAGGCGGCGCCAAGGCCAGGCGGCGCCAAGGATTGAAGCATGCGCCGCGTGCGGCTCACTTTTCTCGACCACATGATTCGACAGCCTGTCGTCTACCAGATGGGCCACGATTTCAAGGTGGTCACGAACATCAGACGTGCCGACGTTCAAGAAAACGTCGGCTGGGTCATCCTTGAGCTGGAAGGCGAGGAGCTGGAGATAGACCGCGCCCTAGCGTGGGCACAGTCGCTGGGAGTTCGCGTCGATCCTGCGTTGGGCGATCTCATCGAAGGCTGAGTATCGAGGGCTGAGTTCAGGATATCGGATTAGACTTAGAAGAAGAGGGACTGCATGAGCGTTACCGTCCGCATTCCGGGTCCATTGCGTAAGTACACCGACAACGCCGAAAAGGTCAACGTTGAGCCGAGCGACCTCGGCGGCGTTATCTCGGCCCTTGAATCGCAGTACCCCGGCATCAAGGACCGCCTCCTCGACGAAGCCGGGGAGATGCGTTATTTCGTGAACGTCTACTTGAACGGTGAGGACGTTCGCTTTCTCAATGGCCTCGAAACCTCGATCGGCGAAGGCGACGAGGTGAGCATTGTCCCCGCCGTCGCCGGCGGCGCCTAGCCAGACGCTTGATGAGCCAGCGGCCCCCTGACGGCTGGGACCCCAACGACGACGAGATTGACGGCCCTAGGGACTTCACTCGCTCGCAGGGCTGGCGGTGGGCCGTCTTCGCCATCAGCGCGCTGATCCTATTATCGCTCCTTCTGCCCGCGCTGCTTTTCGCCTGCAATTCCAGCTCTCCCAGCGCTGCGACCACCAACGGTAGCGCCAGGGCAGACACATCGCTCGCGCCTGACTTCCAGTTACCGTCGGCCAACGACGGAGACGTGCGCCTTTACGATGTCATCGACGAACACGGCACCGTCGTGCTCGTCTTCTATCGCGGCTTCTTCTGAGGGATCTGCCAGAGCCAGCTCGTAGGGCTGCAGGCCGCGTACGCGGACATCCGTGCGGAAGGGGCGGAACTCGTCGCCCTCAGTGTCGACACCGTCGCAGAGGCCGAGCGAATGGCTGAGCACGCCCAGGCCGAGTTCCTAGTGCTGGCCGACCCAACCACGGACACCACCAGCCGGTATGGCCTGTTCGATCTGCTAGGAGACAGTGTTTCAGCGCCGGCCACGCTGATCATCGACCGCGATCGCCGGGTGGTTGCCGCGAGCATCGGGGAGAACATCGGCGACCGCGTTTCGCCGGAGACGATACTGCGCGTCTTGCGCGAGCTACGCGGTGACGGCGCCTAGCGCGCCAGCGCTTCGATCGCGGCATGCACGTGAGCCGCGCTGACGTCCCGGCGTAACAGCGCGTGGCCGACCGCATCGAGCAACACCCAGGACAGCTGTCCAGCGCTAGTCTTCTTGTCTCGCGACATGGCCTCGCGCACCGCGTCGGTGTCGACACCGGCGCCCGTGATTGACGTCGGCAACCCGTAGCGCTCGATGAGGGCTCGCTGACGGTCGGCGGTCTCGGTCGGCGTCACGCCTTCCGCGACGCCGATAGCCGCAGCCCCGATCATGCCGACGGCGACCGCCTCGCCGTGCAGGTAGCGCCCATAGCCTGCTGCTGCCTCGATGCCGTGGCCGATGGTGTGGCCGTAGTTCAGCAGCGTCCGCAGGCCGCCGGTCTCCCGTTCGTCCTGGGTGACGACGTGCGCCTTGATTTTGGCGTTGCGGGCGATGACCTCAGTCGTCAGCTCTGGCTCCAGCGCCAGCAGCTTGTCGGCCTGCGCCTCATAGATATCGACCAGCCTTTCGTCCAGTGCGAGCCCGTGCTTGAGCGCCTCGGCCCATCCCTCTCGGAGCTCCCGCTCGGGGAGGGTGGTGAGCGCGGAGACGTCAGCGACGACGAGGGACGGCTGATGGAAGGCGCCGACAAGGTTTTTGGCGGCGACCAGGTCCACCGCAGTCTTGCCGCCGATACTCGAATCGACCATGGCGGTGAGAGTGGTCGGTACCTGCACGACGCGGATGCCGCGCAGGTAAGTCGCGGCGACGAACCCTGCCAGGTCGCCGGCAACGCCGCCGCCAACCGCGACGATGGCGTCACTTCTCTCCACTCGGCGCTCCGCGAGCCACTCGTAGACTTTAGCGGCGGTCTCCAGCGACTTGCTCGCCTCGCCGGGCGGGAACACGAAGAGGTGTGCCTCGATGCCTGCCTGGTGCAGCGAGCGCTGGACAGCTCGACCATAGGGCGCCAGCACGTTGGCGTCGCAGACAAGGTACGCGCGGCCCTCGAAGCCTGTGACCGCGAGGCGCGCGCCCAGTTCGGCTTCGAGAATGCCCCAGCCAACAACGACGGGGTAGGATCCGTCGCCGGCGACGACAGTGGCCGCGACCAGCGAATCGCCCGGGTGCGCCTGTGACACGCCGAACCGGTGCCATGCACGCGCGACCTCGTGGGCCGCCTGCTCGACGGAGAGGCCATCAGTGGGCACGGACCAGTGCGCGGACGCGTATGCCCACTGGCGCTCTCGCTTAAGGGCTTCGATGCGCTCCAACGGATCCTGGCCTTCTTCGCTGCGAAGCAACGGACGCACCATTTCCTCGGCGCCAGCCCCATCGCCGAATCCCGTGACGGCGGGGGCAGACAGGCGCGAGTAGATAGTCTCGGGGCGCGCCTCGACGGCGACCACGAAGCCAGCGCCCAGCATGACGGCCCGCGTCTCGTTCTGGACAATGGCGCCACCGCCGGTGGCCACGACCACACGGTCCCGGCCGGCCATCTTGCACACCACGTCGAACTCGAGTCGCCGGAACGCCACCTCACCGTCCGACGCGAAGATCGCTTCGATGGGCTGGCCTGCTCGCCTGACGATATGCTCGTCAGTATCGACAAAATCCCAGCCCAGCAGCCGCGCGACGCGGCGGCCCACGGCGGTCTTGCCGGAGCCAGAAAAGCCGGTCAAAAAGATGCGTAACCCGCTCACGGCGCTCCCCGCCCGGCCGGCACTGGCCTAGCCTCCGTGGGCCGGAACATCGGGCTTGGGTCCAACCGTGGCCATGTAAGCTCGCCAGTTGCGCTTGGTCTCGTCCACGTGGTCACCTCCGAACTTCTCCAGCAACGCCTCCGCCAGCGCTATGGCGACCATCGCCTCGCCAATGACGCCGCACGCGGGCACGAAGGTGATGTCGCTGCGTTCGTAGTGAGCCTGATCGGGCTCACCGGAAGTCAGGTCGACGGAGGGCAGCGGGTTGATCATCGTGGCGATGGGTTTCACCACGGCGCGCACCACGATAGGCTCGCCAGTCGACATCCCGCCCTCCAGGCCACCGGCGTTATTGGTGCGCCGAGGGAAGGGCCGAGCCCATCTGCCGTCGGACGAGCGCTCCCATTCTTCGATCGGCTTGATGATGTCCTGCACTTCGTGCCCAGGCATGTCCGCTTCGCCAAAGCCTATGCCGAACTCGATGCCCTTAACGGCGTTGATGCTGCCAACGGCGGCACTGAGGCGCGTGCTGAGCTTGCGGTCCCATTGGATGTGCGTACCCAGGCCGATAGGAACACCCGTCGCAATGACCTCGAAGACACCGCCGAGGCTCGTCCCTTTCTCTCGAGCCTGGTCGATGGCCTTGACCATCGCCTCGCTCGCGGCGAGGTCGGCACAGCGCACCGGCGACTCGGCGACCGCCGCCCAGTCGATACCTCCATTTGATTCCATCGGGGCATCCACGCGAACACCACCGATATTGGTGACGTGGCTATGGATCGCGATGCCGAAGTCTTCGAGCAGGCGCCTGCAAACAGCGCCGGCAGCGACACGCGCGGCGCTCTCCCTGGCGCTCGAGCGTTCGAGGATATCCCGTGCGTCGTCCTGCGCGTACTTAGCGATGCCCGCCGTGTCGGCGTGGCCCGGACGCAGGCGATGGATAGGCGTGACATCGCCGTCCACCGGCTCTTTGTTCATGGTGTGGGTCCATGGCTTGCCATCGGGTCCGTTTCCGGTGAAATGGTCGCGGTTCTCGATAAGCAGGGCGATGGGGCTACCCATGGTCAGCCCATGCCGGACGCCGGTCTGGATCACGGCGTAGTCCGTCTCGATCTTCATCCGGCCGCCGCGGCCATGACCTAATTGGCGTCGGGCCAAATCGGCTCGGATGTATGTCTCGTCGATGGGCAAGCCTGCCGGGACGCCCTCGATATAGGCAACGAGTCCGGGCCCGTGGGACTCTCCGGCGGTCAGAAAGCGGAGCATTCTTCCCTTTTCTTCGGCAGGCTCAGGACAGGCTCCGCGCTGTCGAAATGACCTGCTCCAGGTGCATGTCAGCAGCGGAAATTGTACACCACGACGAGGCGTAGGCTCTCTCGCAATACCCGGCCTAGACCGGCGCGACCAGTCCTGTTTCGACATCGGCTGCAGCGTCGATCTGGTGCGGTTGCACGATGTAGCCCTCGCGTATCACGCGGGCGGGCGCATCGAACTGCGGCGCCTGGCCTTCAAGGCGTGCTCGGCCGGTAGACAGACAGTACGCAGTCCAGGCTGCCATCGCCGCGTCCAGTTGGCCGTCCGTTGGCAATTCATCCGGCGGGAACTCGACACCCTCGGCAACCAGCATGGCTCGCCGCTGGCGACGGCCTTGAAGGCTCCGCTTCGAGGGAAGAGCTGCGCCGCCGAGGCTGCGCCAGCCACCGCCCGGGAACACTTCCATGAGGTTGGCGTCGCGGACCGGCGCGTCGCCGAGGCCGAGCAGCCGGAAACGAGCTCCGCCGATGGCTAGCGCGTGGAACAACCTGACGCTTCCCGCCGTGAATCCGGCGTAGGGATGCTCGCTGGATGGGAGTTCGTACGGCGTACGACCCGGAGTGTTCGCCGCGCGCTCTGACTCTCGAACGGTGTCCTCCGGTGCGCCGGCCAGCCCTTGCGGGCCGTCGATGGCCAGCACGAAGGAGCGACCCAGCACGGCGTCGGGGACAATGCCGAGCCCGTCCTGCTGGTAGTCCCACAAGGAGAACGAGCAGACTAGGTTGGGATCGAGCACCGCGACGTCGCACGCGCAAGGTGCAACGACCGTCGGGTCCGTGAGGTCGATGCCGACAAAGTAGCGGCCGCTTGTGACGCCACGCTCGCGCTGCTCGCCCAGGCGCCGAGAGCGCCTACGGCGCCACTTCGCGGCGTAGCGTGCAGTGACTGCGGCTGCGACGATGGCGGCGCCAAGGGCTTGGTAGCGGCGAGGAAGTGGCCGCACGCTACGCCCTCCGCTCGGCGTCCATGAACGCTTGGAGCATGATGGCCGCAGCCATGGCGTCCTGCGCCCCGACCTTCCTGGTGCCGCCTCGCTCCCGTAGGCGGCGATCGGCCTCCACGGAGGTTAGTCGTTCGTCCCACGTACGGATGGTGAGGGCGGTGCGATCTGCCAGGGCATTGACGAACTCTTGCGTCACTTCGGCCTGCGGACCACGACGGCCGTTCATGGACAGCGGCATACCGACCACAACCGTATCCGCTTGCCGGTCTTCAGCCGCATCGATGACCGCGGCGAAGTCGGCCTCGCCGCCCTTGCGCACGATCACGCCAGCGGGAACCGCTAGCCCGGACGACGAATCGCCCGCGGCCAGGCCGATGCGCCGCTCTCCCACGTCGAGGCCTAGCGCTTTCATCAATTCTCATCCATGCCCTCTCCTTGCGGAAGAGAGGGCGAAGTCACGCGCTCGATGTTCACAAGGTCGCCCGCTGGCGTACGAAGTCTTTCACAGCTTCTAGTGCCGAGGGGAGCAAGTCACGTTCCTTACCGCCGCCCTGGGCCATTTCCGGCCGCCCTCCGGCCCCGCCTTTCATCCGCGCAGCGGCGAGCCGTGCAATTTCCCTGGCATCAAAACCCTTGGCGACCAGGTCAGGCGTGACGACAGTCAACACATACGGTGTCTCTCCGGCACTCGTCCCCAGAGCTATCACCGCAGTGCCGAATTGGGCACGGAGGTAGTCTGCCGCTTCACGGAGTCCCTCAATAGTGGCTGTGGCCTTCACTTCAAGAATTATCGCCGTCCCGTTTTCCAACGGGAATAGTGCATCGACCTGTTGTATGCCCTTTTCGAGCTCCTCCAAAAGCGTGCTTCGCTCAACCCTAGCGCTCAACGTGCGGGCATTGTCGACCTCCGCGAGCAGCGCATCGACGCGGCGGAGGGCGTCGGGGGCGGGCGCGTTGAGCTTGGCCGCCACTTCGGCCAGCAGCCCGACTTGCTCGGTCACCCAAATGTCGGCTCCGCGCCCTGTCACTGCCTCGATACGGCGTACGCCAGTGCCGAGTCCGCTCTCGCTGACGATGCGGAAATAACCGATCTGGCCGGTCCGGTCTAAGTGGGTGCCGCCGCACACCTCGTAGGAAAAGCGCTCAGCCCCGTCGCCGATACGCAGCGTCCGCACGCGTTCGGGGTAGCGGTCACCGAAGAAGGCCAGGGCACCATCCGCCGTCACGTCGTGGTATGGGCCTTCCGATTTAGCACAGGCAAGATCGCGACGGATGGCGTCGTTGACCTTGTCCTGGATGGCGGAAATCTCTTCGCCGGTGACGGCGCTCACGTGGGAGAAGTCGAAGCGCAGTCGATCTGGCGCGACCAGCGAGCCAGCCTGGCGAACGTGGGTTCCGAGCACTGAGCGCAGCGCAGCATGCAGCATGTGCGTCGCCGTGTGGTTGCGCATGACATCTGTGCGCCGCTCGGCATCGACGCTGGCCCGGACCGTGTCGCCAACGCCGAGCGTACCTTCGACAATGCGCGCGTGGTGGACAATGAGGTCGGGCACGGGGCGCCGCGTATCGCTGATCTCAACGCGCAGGCCCGGCACGGTGACCTCACCGGTGTCGCCGGCCTGGCCGCCGCCCTCGGCGTAGAAGGGCGTGGCGGCCAACACCAGCTCGACCTCGTCGCCTGCCGCTGCGGACTGCACCGGCTCGCCATCCTTGAGCATGCCTGCCACCGTCGTGTCCGAGGCAAGGGTCTCGTAGCCGAGGAAGGCCGTGGGCGCGGCGCCGAGGGCTTCGTAGCGGCGCTGGGCTTCCCTCCCGCCGGCGAACTTCCCTCCGGCGGCGCGGCCGCGCTCGCGCTGGGCCTCCATCTCGTGCCCGAAACCCGCGATGTCGACCTCCAGACCGTGCTCGCGGGCGATCTCCTGGGTCAGCTCCAGCGGGAAGCCAAAGCTGTCGAAGAGGTAGAAAGCCTCCGGGCCGGATATTTCTCTGGTGAGCCTATCCCGGCCTTCTGAGGTCGCTGCGGCCTCCTTGAGCCCTTCTCGAACCTCGTCCGATACGCGCAGCGAGAGCGCTGCTATAGCGCCGGAACGCTCCGTATTGGAAAGCTGCAACCGATGGAGTGGAATGAGCTCGCGCTCTAGCAGCGGCAATCCCTGGCCAATTGCCTGCTCGAAACGCTCCTCTTCTTGCTCGAGAGCACGCAGGACGAAGGAGTGGCGCTCCTGCAACTCGGGATAACTGGCCGACATGTGCTCGATGACCGTCTCGGCGATGGGCCGCATGAAGGCCTGCTCAAGGCCGAGGCTGCGCCCGAAGCGGACTCCGCGGCGAATGACGCGGCGCAGCACGTAGCCCCTGCCTTCGTTGGACGGCACGACCCCATCGGCGATGAGGAATACTCCCGCACGCACGTGCTCCGTAACGACGCGTATGGCAAAGTCCGTCGCATCGTCCTGGCCGTAAGCGCGGCCGCTGACCCTCTCAACGGCGCGGACGACGGGCGCCAGCAGGTTCGTGTCGTAGGCCGAGGACGTGTTCTGCATGACGGGAGTGATGCGCTCCAGCCCCATACCTGTGTCGATGCTGGGCGCGGGCAACAGGGTCCGCCCGCCCTGGGCATCCTGGTAGAACTGAACAAAGACTAGGTTCCAGATCTCGACGAAGCGGTCGTCCGCTCTCTCGTCACCGACCTTCGTGCCCGGGGCCAGGTGCTCGCCGTAGTCGTAGTGGATCTCGCTGGACGGCCCGCACGGGCCTTCGGTGCCGGCCGGGCCCCAGAAGTTGTCGGCGTCGCCCAGGCGCACGATGCGCTCCACGGGAACGCCGACCTCGTTGTGCCAGATGTCGTGAGCCTCGTCATCATCAAGGTAGATGGTGACCCACAAGCGCTCGGGGGCAATGCCGAGGCGCCGGGTGAGGAACTCCCAGCCCCATCCGATGGCATCACGCTTGAAGTAGTCTCCGACGCTGAAGTTGCCCAGCATCTCGAAGAAGGTGAGGTGTGTCTTGTCTCCGACCACTTCAATATCCGTCGTGCGGAAGCACTTCTGGACGGAAACCAAGCGTGGGTTGCTCGGTGTCTCTTCGCCCGTGAAGTAGCGCTTGAACGGCACCATACCGGCGCTGGTCAACAGCAACGTAGGGTCGCCTGCAGGGATGAG
>CAUYXS010000042.1:0-9572 GCA_963577205.1 Dehalococcoidia bacterium
ACGGTGGGCTGAAGATAGCGAGGCGGAAGGTTATTTTGGCGCAGAACGTCCTGTTGGCTAAGAACTTGACGCTACTCTTCTAGCGCAAAGGAACCTCACGAAAACAAGAATCCCCCGGCCATTTGGCCGGGGGATTCTTGTTTTCAACTGCGCTTCGTGTGTCGGAGCGGCTACAACATCCCGAGGACGTCCTCGGCGAATACCGGCTCCTCTTTGCCCACCTTGGCCTCGTCGGCGGGGCTCTGGAGGTATTTGAGGATCACCCAGCTCCCGTCGCGAGGGTTCTCCACGACTTCGCCGACGGCATCGTCTGCCAACGAGACTTTTTCACCGACGGCAAGGTTCATCAAGTTGACTAAGGTGCTGCGCCGCCGCCACCCTGATTGGCCGTTCCGCTCTTCGGCCGGCCGGTCAATCTTCTGCTCTTCAGCCATTGTGAGCCTCCAAGCCTTGGTCAGGCTTCATCTGTCGCCCCAGGCGCACACTACGCCCCACACGCACTTTACCCAAAAGCCGCTGTCGACTCAATACGCGGACGCACGTCCGCAGGTAGCGTACGATGCAAACTCATGGAGTTAGGCACAGCGAATGCCAGAAACAAGGCAAGTAGGATCCCCAGAACCGCGGGCCACGCCGCTTAGTCCCTCACCCGACGAGGAGCCGGGGGCGACCCTCCGGTTGGCAGGCGGAACGATGATTGCCCTGGCCGTGCCGGTAGCCCTCATCACGTACATCGTCACGCTCAGTGCCTTCGCCCCCGCGAAGTACTACAAGATGGTCGCCGGCATCGGCGATTCAACGTCACAGCTGGGCCTGGTGCTATTGGCCCTAGTCGTCGTGCTGCTACTGAGCGGCGGCTCATTGTATTTCGCCGGATGGAAGAAGGGACAGCGAGCCAAGCTCTAGCCGCTGCGGCAATCGTCGCTAGGCGCCTGCGCACCGACGAGTGCGTCCGCTGGGCTCCGGCTTCGTTGACGCTATCGTGAGGCCGATGCTAGCATCGCGGTAATGGCCTCGTGGGCGCACGCGCGCCTGCCGGCCGGCCGTTGGCGCGGCGCATGCTCGGCTCATGACGGTCCGAGCGGGCTTATCAAGAGGAGGAAAAGATCATCATGGGCAACTCTGGGGATATCTCCGGCTTTGGCTACCTCGGTATCGGCGTGTCGGACATGGAGCGGTGGCGCCGTTTCGCAACCGACGGCGTCCTGGGCTTCGAGGAGATGGAGACAGGGTCGGACGGCACGACCTACTACCGTATCGATGAGTACCATCACCGGTTCGCGATCAAGCCGAGCGGCGAGAACGATGCGATCTACCTCGGCTTCGAAGTCCCCAGCGCTGAAGACCTCGAAGCGCTGGTTCGCCGTCTAGAGCGCGAGGGCGTCGCCGTGACGCGAGGCAGCGACGAGGAGAAAGCGAACCGCAAGGTCGTCGACCTGATCAAATTCCTCGACCCGTCCGGGATTCCTCTCGAGGTCTTCCACGGGGCACTCCTGCTCTGGGAGAAACCCTTCAGGCCGAGCCGGGCCATCCAGGGCTTCAAGACCAAGACGGACGACGGCGACCCGATGGGCCTCGGTCACATGGTTTTGTTCTGCAAGAACATGGACGAGACGACTCGCTTCTGGCGCGATGTCCTTGGATTCAAGTTGAGTGACTACATTGACCTGTCATACGCTATGCCCGGGCTCGGGACGGCGGTGTTCTTCCACTGCAATCCCCGCCACCACTCCGTCGCGTTCGTCGAGATGGATGTGCCCCGTCACCTGCAACACTTCATGGTGGAATTGCAGAGCTTCGACGACGTGGGCAGCACCTATGACCAGTGCCTATCGGACGGCGTGCCGCTGTCGATGAGCCTGGGCAAGCACACCAATGACCATATGGTCTCTTTCTACATGGTGAGCCCGTCCGGCTTCGACATCGAGTACGGCTACGGCGGCCGCCTCATCGACGACGACAAGTGGGTCGTCCAGCAGCACATCGCCCCATCAGTCTGGGGGCACAAGCCGAGGCAAGCCGCAGATGGCCCGTCGGAGCCCCCCGCCGAAGAGCAGCTCCCCGGCGCCGGAGCATCGACCAACAAGTCGGCCAACAAGAAAGTCACTATCGTCACTGGCGGCACCTATGGGATTGGCAAGGCGATCACCAAGGTGCTGGCACAGCGCGGCCACCAAGTCGTGGCGTTTGGGCTTGAGGCGCGCCAGATCGGCAGCGCAGCCGAGTATGGTATCGAGACGACGCGGCTCGAGCTCGAAGCGCTGGGGCTCAGCGCCGACCTGCTGGAAGCCGACGTCTCGAACGCCGGCGACGTCCAGCGGGTGGTCGACTTCGCTCTGGCTAAATACGGGCGTGTCGACGGTCTCGTGAACAATGCCGCCATCCACCCGAGCGGTGTATTGCTGGACACTGACGAGGACGTCTGGGACAAGGTGATTGACGTCAACCTGAAGGGCGTCTACCTGACCAGCAAGGCAGTCCTAGCGCACATGGTCGCGCAGGGCGGCGGCTCCATCGTCAACATTGGGTCCGCCTCGCAGTGGGGGCGGAGTAACCTGCTGGCCTACTGTGCGTCCAAGGGCGGGGTCTACGCCTTCAGCATGGCTACGGCATACGACTACATCCATGACCACGTTCGCGTGAACATGGTGATCCCCGGGGGGGCGCCCGTGACGGGCATGACCGAAGGGTTGCCCTACCTGGAGCAGGCCGGCAAGCAGACCGTGTCCGGGCGAAACACGGAGCCCGAGGAGATCGCCTACGCGGTCGCCTACCTCCTGTCCGATGACGCTGTGCAGGTCAGCGGGAGCATCATCGACGTCGGCTGTTTCGATCATCAGGGTGGTCCCGTCCGGCCTCAAGAAGCAGCACGCGCGGCCGCCACGAACGGTCGAAGCACAGGCTCCCAGGCAGCCCCCGCCTCGGCCGGGTAACGAGTTACAGGCGGCAGACCGCTCACGCAGGAGGGCAGTTTGGGCCATCGCGCTGCGGGCTGGTAAATTGCTTGGCTTGGGGGAAAGGGCATGAACTACCGGCGGCGCGCATTCCTCGTCGGCGGCCTGTACTTCTGCTTCGGGGCCATGGAGCGAGCCACGTGGCCGAACCTGCTCCCCACTATCGGTGATGACTTCGGCGTCTCGGCAACGGCCGTGGCCTGGACAGTTATCGCGTTCGCACTGGGAATGGCAGGTAGCACGCTGACCGCTGGCCGGCTCGGTGATCTGCTGGGCCATCGCCGGCTTGCCATCGGCGGCTTCACGGCGGAGGCCGTCTTGCTCGCCCTCGCGGCCATCAGTCCCTTTCTGTGGCTCATCTTCGTGTTCCGATTCCTCCAGGGGTTTGCCGCCGCGGCCGCGCTGAACAATGTCACGGCCATCGTCGTGGGTGCGTTTCCGCCTGAGCGCCGAGGCCGGGTCATCGGAAGCGTATCCGGGCTCGCGGCCTTCGGGCTCATGATGGGGCCTCTGTACGGCGGGTTCATCGCCCAGTGGCTCGACTGGCGTTGGGCCATCGGTGGCATCGCCGCTTATACCATGGCGCAGGCTGTGGTCACGGCGGTCCTCCTACGGCCGCAGGAGCCTCGCGGCTCGGCGGGCCGCCTGCGGGATCTCAACTGGGCGGGGGCTATCGGGCTGCTCCTTGTCATGGTTGCGTTGCTGGTGAGTGCGCAACTGATCCGCGGCGCGGATACCCGCGTGATCGGCGGCGTGCTACTTGCTGCGGCTGCGGGCGGCGCGGTGCTAACGGTGCGCCTGGAGCAACGGGCCGCGATGCCGATCCTGGGCCTCGGCCTCTTCAAACGATGGGATTTCTCGGCGGCAAGCATCGCGCTGGTTTGGTTCAGCCTGGCGTTCGGCGCAGTCAATTTGTTGTTCCCGTATTACTTCCAACAAGGTCTCGGCTGGACCGTTGCGGGCTCGGGCGTGATGTTGATCGCGCTGAACGTGGTCCAACCGTGGGGGTCGCCGCTGAGCGGCCTGGTCGCGGACCGCATCGGCGCACGGCGCGTGCTCGTTGCCGGCGGAATACTTGGAGTGCTGAGCCTGTTTCTCGCCGGCACGCTGGGAGAGGCTCCGGCTATGTGGCGGGTCATTCTCCCGCTGGTCCTGTTTGGCTCGGCCATCAGCTTGTTCATGCCGCCCGCATCCAAGCTCATCTTCAGCGAGGTACCGCCGACCGCGCTGGCCAGCGCGGCAGCCATGGCGACGTCCGGCCGCTACATCGGTCAGTCGCTTGGCGCGGCCCTGGGCACGGCGTTGCTCGCGGTGCGTGGCGAATCGAGTGTGGCGGAGGCGTTTGGCTCCGCCATGAGCGTGATCGGCGTGCTGCTGTTGGCAGGTATGCTGGCGCTGCTGGTGGCACGCCCCTTGGTATCGGTCGCGCTGCGCCGATGGGCCGTGCACAAGACGTAACGGGCTCGACGTTTTCCGTAGCGCCTGCAACTTGGCTGCCCTGAATGAATGAGACCCCGGAATGGCCTTGACGGGAGTTCGACTCCACAGATAACGTACGCCTCGTCTAAGGGGCTGACCTCTTTCGATGCCGATGCGTCGGACTAAGAGGGATGTCGGCTTCATGGAACGCTTGATGGAGGAACGTTCATGAGACCGGTATTTGCTCTAGTTGCACTGACTTTGGTTGCACTTCTCGTCGCCGCATGTGGCGGTGACGACCCAGCGCCGCCCGCTGCTGCGGCAGCTGCAGCGGCACCCGCTGGCCACCAGCTGGGTGACGAGCCTTACGAACTCACCATCTGGGTGGGTGGGCAAGGCTCCTCGTCCTACGCGCTGGGGGTTGGCACAGGCGAGATCGTCAACAAGAACCACCCGTGGGTCCGCGTCCGCGCTATTGAGCAGACCGGCCCCGAAGGGATGCTGACCTACGAGAGCCAGCCTGAGAAGCGGCCGTTCACGCTGTTGTCTGGTAACCAGAATGACATCGGCGTGTACGTAGGGGGACTATCGCCGTTGAGCGGCCCAATTGAGCCGCCGATGGCGCTCTTCAACTACGCGCCCAACTCGTCGGTCGGCGCCATCTGTGCTGACCCTTCGATCAAGCACATCCGAGATCTGGCGGGCAGAAAGGTCGCACTTGGAGTGCCCGGCAGCGGGACCTACATGTTGGTCGAAGCCTTGGCGAAGGCTGCCGGAGTGTGGGAAGAGATCGACATCCAGAACATCGCTTCGTCCACGCAGATGCGCGCCGCCTACGTCGACGGCCGCATCGAGTGCACCACCATCGGCATCATTGACCAGTGGACCACGTCCAGTGCGGCCGAGCCGATGCAGACACGTGGGGCTTACCTGCTGAACCATGGCGACGATGCACTGTTCGCGCTGGCCCGCGAGCAGAGCGGGATCCCGATGGTCCCGAACGCAGTCTGCCCAGGAGCGTTCAAGGAGAAGCTGAACCTCGACTACGACCCCGTGTCCGAGAAGGTCAACTACGTCGCATACACGCCGGGTTACCTGGCGGCGCCGCAGGTGCCGGAAGAGGTCGTTTTCCAGCTGATGCAGACGATTTACGACAACCGGTTCCAGTTCAAGGACTTCCACCGCAACGGCGTGTACCTTGAAGACCAGATGGCGAACATGGTTGTGGGCAAAGAGTTCTTCCACCCCGGAGCCAGGCGGTTCTACGACTCCGTTGGACTTGATTACGGCGTAGAAGGCCACGAGAAACAGCAGGCGCTAGCTAAGGCTGCGAATAAGCCCAACGTTGCCTGCCTGAGCTAAAGTAACGATAAGTTAAGGCAACATCGAGAGGGGGCAGTGCCAAGCACTGCCCCCTCAGTACATTGAGCAGGTAATAGGGAGAGTCGTTGTGGAAGACGCGATCCAACAGGAATCAGCGATTCGGCGAGCGGGCATTGAACGCCGCGCCGTTGAGAACCTCACGTGGGCGATCCTTTTCCTGGGTGTTGCCACCGTGCTCTTGTCGATGTGGAACGTGTGGTCGATTTTCGGCCTGATCACAGGGCCGGTGATGCACCTTGGCCTGACCACGACGATCATTTCCCTCGCTTTCCTGAGGCGCAACCCGACCCGGTTGCGCGCGTCATGGATCCTGCTGGTGCAGGGGCTTGCCTACGCTTCGCTCATTTTCATCTTCGTCAACCAGACCGAGATTCTGGTAAAACTGGGCTTCGCCTCCGACGTCCAGATCTTCTTCCTCTTCACGATGATGGTGGTGACCTTCTACTACTCGTGGATCATGTTCGGCCCTGTGTTCGCGGTCACCGCGGGCCTCTTTGCCCTCTATACCTACGGCGGCAACGCTTCGTGGCTCCCCGACCTGCTGCGGACGGCTGATTCGACGTTCAGTCGTGCGACGTCGCTGCTGGCGTTCCAGGCCGTCGGCGGCTCCATCATCAACTTCTCATTCACCTTCCTGTTCATGCTGCTGGTCATGGGAGCGTTGCTCCAATCATCGGGCGGCATCGGATTTATCTGGAGCATATCGAGAGGCATAACTCGCCGCGTGGCGGGCGGGCCCGGCTTGGTCGCCGTGCTCAGCAGCAGCACAGTGGCGACGTTCACCGGGGGCGGCGCGGCCAACGCCGGGATCACTGGGGTCGTGACCATCCCCATGATGAAGCGCGCCGGGTACACCGCGGAAAAGGCGGCCGGTATTGAGGCTGTCGCGTCAGTAGCCGGCGGCATTACGCCGCCCATTCTGGGCGCCGCAGCCTTCATCATGGCCGACTTCGTTGGCAAGACCTACTTGGACATCGTCGTCATCACCGCCGTGCCTGCGGTCTTGTTCTACCTTGGGCTGGCCACCTACATCATTTTTGCTGCTCAGCGAGACCGCATCAACATGAAGGTCGCGGACGAGCTGCCGACCTTGAACCGACGTGACCTTCTCGTCCAAATGGCTCAAATGATGATTCCCTTGGGCGTGCTCCTGGGATTCCTGATGAATCGCCTGTCGATCCAGCTCGCTATCTTCTGGACCATCCTCACGATCCTTGCCCTCTGGGGCATCATTTACCTGCTTGCACGAGCAGGTGTTCTTCCTTACCAAGAGGAATGGAAGAACACCCGCCTCAACCTCGTGCGTGCGTCCATTCTGGCCGCCGGCATTGCGATGGCCGCAGCGACGCTGGACGTGATGTTGAGCGCGATCACCCAGACCGGGCTTGGCTTGCGAGTGGCATCACAGATGGCCGATTGGGGTCAAGGCTCCATCATCCTGACGCTGATCATCGCCGTCGTGGCGTCGTACTTCCTTGGCTTGGGCCTGCCGCCGCTTCCGGTCTACGTCATCACCGCCGTGCTGCTGGCGCCAGCGTTGGTGCGGCTCGACGCCGACCTCATGGTGGCGAACTATGTCATGTACTACACCGCGCTCGTGTTCCCGAACATCAACCCACCCGTTGCCTCGACCGTCTTGGTCACCGCGCAGATGGCAGGCGCCAATTACCTGAGAGCCAGCATCGAGGCGACGAAGTACGCCGGCGGAGCTATGTACCTGCCGTTCCTGCTTTTCTTCGGCCCAGAGTTGCTTCTGGTTGACGGGTTCAGCGCTCAGTTCTTCCACATCTTCACCCTCGTGGCCTTCGCACTAGTCGTCGGGCAGGCTGGCCTCGCAGGCTACTTCGGGGTCCGACAGAGCCTCTGGATCCGAGCCATTGCGATGACCGCACCTGTGCTCACGTTCCTGTACCTGTGGTCGCGGGACCCGGTCTGGGAGATCGCAACGATCGCTGCTATTCTGGCGGTCTTCGCTTACGGCCTCTTGCCGGGCCTGTTTCGCAAGCTTCGTCGGCCCGCGGCGAGCGTTGGCGAGGGGAGTTCCTAGGTCCCGGA
Source organism: Dehalococcoidia bacterium (assembly GCA_963577205.1). GTDB lineage: Bacteria > Chloroflexota > Dehalococcoidia > Lucifugimonadales > Australimonadaceae > CAUYXS01. The sequence goes on from CAUYXS010000042.1 coordinate 7,812, forward strand.
GACTGCCATGGCAACAAATACCGACCGATACGCGCTGGGGCCAACGCTGGACGATGTCCTAGCCGCGGAGCACGCAGGCTTCGTCTCCATAGATGACGGCCACGGTTTCCTCTATGGCTTCGAAAACCAAATGGAAGGCCTCGGCTACAGAAGAGTCGACGAGGCACCCTGCAACTGCCCCGACAAGGGTGGGCATGGCCACCTACCGGAGTGTCGTTGGTTCCGCGACTGGCCGACTTCGTAGCCGCTGGCAACACGCTCACGCAGGAAAACCTGGCTGGCTAGACCAACGCCGCCGACGGCATTGAGCCCGCCGCGCTTGCCGCGACGGCGCCCCCGCTGCCAGCACGGCGGGCCGCGGCGCAGCCGCTTTGGCCATAGGCGACCGCACATCTCGATTGTTGAGGACGCACTTTGGCCTACGTACTTCCGTTTGGTAGAGCCCATGGCACCGACGCCTGGCGCGTTGGCCCGAAGGCGGCGACACTCTCGAGGCTGTATGCCTCCGCGTTCCCGGTGCCGAATGGTCACGCTGTCACCGTCGAGGCGCTAGACGCGTTCCTCGAAGCCAACGGCGTGACGGAGCAGGTTCACGCACTGCTGGCTGAGATCGACGGTTTGTCCCTCTCCGATCTCGGCGATCGGCCCGCTCGGCTGCGCGAGCTCGTGGAGCGTGGCCGCGTGCCTGAGGCGCTGGCCAACGAGATCGCTGGCGCGCGCGCGAGAATCATTGGCCCAGTGTCAGTCCGGTCGTCGTCGACGCTGGAGGATCGCGCCGATTTCTCGTTCGCAGGCCAGCACGACTCGTTTCTCAACGTGGGCGTCGATGCTGACCTAATCGTCGCGGTCAAAGGCGTCTGGGCATCAGCCTGGAGTGATCGCGCTATCCATTACCTGCGTGCCGTGGAAGTGTCGGTGCGCGAACTGAGAATGGGTGTCGTGATCCAAGAGATGGTGGAGGCCGAGTCTTCCGGTGTCGCCTTCTCGGTCGACCCGCTCTCCGGCGACGCCACCTGTATCGCAGTCTCGGCCGCGCTGGGCCTGGGTGAAGGGACAGTGTCCGGCGTAGTCGCCCCCGACGAAGTCAGCGTGACGCGGGACCCGTTGGCCGTGGCCAACTACGCCGTCGGAGCCAAGGCGTCCAAGGTCGTGTCCTCGACCAAGGGCGGGACTATCGAGCTGGAAGTGGAAGACGGCACCGGGGTCCGGGCGCTGACTGACGAGCAGGCCATAGCCGTAGCCGCCTTGACGATTCGCGTTGAGGAGGCCATGGGCGGCAATCCCCAGGACGTCGAGTGGGCGCAGGCCAACGGTGCGCTGTTCCTGCTTCAGGCACGGCCGATGGTCCGGCCTCCGGCGACCGACGGCATCGAATGGAACAGCCCCGTGCCGGGTGCGCACTGGCGCCGGAACTGGCGCGTTGGCGAATGGCTCTCGGACCCTGTGACGCCGCTCTTCGCCACCTGGGTGCTGCCGCGGCTCGTGGCGTCCCGCGAAGAGCATGGGACCGGGGCGCTGGGCTGGGAGGCGCGCGTCAGCTTCTCCATGCCGCACCCGTGGTTCTGCCTGGTCAACGGCTACTTCTACACCAGGCAGGACGCGCCGATCCGGCCTGGGAGGGACGCGCCTCTGGCGGAGCGGGCGCTGCGCATGAAGCCGGTCAGCGAGACGCTCAAACACTGGCGCGCCGAGCGTATCCCGGCGTACCTACCAATCGTCGAGCGGCATCGCCAGCGGGACGTCACCGATGCTCAGCCACGC
>CAUYXS010000043.1:0-9544 GCA_963577205.1 Dehalococcoidia bacterium
CGGGAGTATAGCAAAGGCCCGCTCCTGGTCTGGCCTACAGCCCCAGGCTTCCTTGCCGCTCGGACTGGACCTCGTCAATCAGGTTTGGAGTATCGTTCCTCACTGAGTTGACTTTGGTTGACACTTGGTAGAGTGCCAAGGCGTCGGAACCCAAGGGCACCAGCAAGTCGGCCAGGCCCTCGCCGGTCGTATTCGCCGGGTCGAGCCAGCGAGCGTGGGCATCAGGTGGCAGGACAACAGGCATCCGATCGTGGATGGGCCGCGTGAGTTCGTTCGGCACGGTGGTGACGATGGTGCAAGAGCGCACCGGCCCGTCGGGGCCGTGCCATTCGTCCCACAGCGCCGCGAACCCGAAGGGCTCCCACGACCTAAGGCCGATACGGTAGGGACGCTTCACCGTGCCCTCGTCGATCCACTCGTAGTAGCCGTCCGCCAACACGAGGCACCGCCGCCGCTCGAAGGACTCGCGGAACATGCCGTTGGCCGCCAACGTCTCCCCACGCGCATTGAAGGCAGAGGGCAGCGTCTGGTCGGGCTTGCGCCACGACGGAATGAAGCCCCATCGCATCATGTCACCGGTGCCAGGGCCGTCGGCGCCGTAGGTCAACACTGGGTCGGTGGGCGCGATGTTGTACCGCGGGCGGTACGGCACGCCGAACTCGAGCGTGCGAATCTCGAAGAAATCCATCAGTGGCTCAATCTCGAAGGTCATCGAGAAACGGACACACATGCCTCAATTGTACTCATCTCCTCGCACGTGCCTCCACAATCGACGCAGCGCCCCACTGCGCGTCCGGCAAAGGACAGGCGCGTTGTTGTGTCGCTACGGCCTCGCTGCTATCCTTTGTCGCCGCTCGGCAACCAGCCGCGACGTCTTTTAGCGCTCTCCGCGATGCAAACGCGGGCGGGTGTTAGCCGGAGGACCGACCAACGTGCATCTCGTGATCGACGGACACGGCTGCGACCCCGCACAGCTGTCGGACAAGGAACGCGTGCTGCGCTTCCTCGACACTTACCCAGACGCCATCGGCATGACCAAGGTCACGCCGCCCTCCGTCTATACCTACCAGGGGCCAACGCCCGAAGACTGGGGCGTGTCGGGCTTCGTCATCATCGCCGAGAGCCATATCAGCGTTCACACGTTCCCTGACCGCGGCTACATCAACGTCGATGTCTTCTCCTGCAAGAAGTTCGACGCCGACCGGGCGTTGGCCGAAATCGCGCCTCTGTTCGCCATGGGAGAGGTCAAGCACTGGGTGCTTGACCGCGGGCTGGAGCACCTGGATCCCGCCGTCGCCAAGCAGGCCGTCGAGGCGGAGCGAGAGGCGCTCTACGAGTCGCCGAGCGCCGGCTAGACGGCGAGCCGAACCCCAGCCGTTGTCGAACGCTCACAACACATTCCTCGCCCTTGACCCCGCCGAGCACACGCTTGAGCGCAGCCGCGTCGTTGTCCTGCCGGTACCCTACGCCGAGACCGTCTCCTACCGTCCAGGGGCCGACGCAGGACCCGCCGCCATCATCGCCGCCTCCGCCGAAATGGAGGACTATGACCCGGAGCTGGGCCGTGAGCCTTGTGACGTTGGCATCCACACCTCGACGGCCATTGATCCCGCCGGCGACGGGCCGGAGGCAATGGCAGGGCGGGTGGCCGACACCGTGGCCGCGCATGTCTCGATCGGCAGGCTCGTGTGCGTGTTGGGTGGCGAGCATTCGCTGACCGCGGGCGCCGTCGAAGGCACGGCCCGCTACATCGATGACCTTAGCGTGCTCATACTGGACGCGCAGGCCGACCTCCGCGACGAGTACCAGGGCTGGCGCTACTCCCACGCATGCGCGGCCCGACGGGTCCTCGACCACGCACCTGTCACGCTGGTCGGCGTGCGCAGCATGACCACCGGCGAGGCCGAATTCATCGACGACCTCGCCATCCCTTGCTTCGAGCGTGGCTCAGCCCCCCTTGACGACGTCGATGCAGTGATCGCGACACTCTCGCCGAACGTCTATGTGAGTGTCGACCTGGATGCGCTTGACCCGTCGATCATGGCGGCGGTCGGTACGCCGGAGCCTGGCGGCATGGGCTGGTGGGAGACGCTGCGGTTGCTGCGGGCGGTGGCTGAGCGCAGACGTATCGTCGGCTTCGACGTCATGGAGCTTGCGCCAGCCGAGGGCCCAGAGGCCTGCGCTTACACCGCGGCGAAGCTCGCCTACAAGCTAATGGCCTACGCGACGATGCACCTGCCGCGCTCTGGGCGCGAGTAGCCCACCGTATTCCAATCCACAGCTAGCGCGCGGTGATCCATTCAATAAATTGGATTAGCTGATCCAGCCGCGCCCCCCCTAGTTGATCACGACTGTAGGTGGGCATGCGACCGGGGCCACTGAGCACTGCCCGCTCGATGCGGCTGGCGCTCACGCCCGCGAGCGGTGGACCGACACCCCCGTGCGCCTGCGGGCCGTGGCACTTTGTGCAGCCCTCCTGGACGTAGACGAACTGGCCAACCCCTACGTCGAGGTTAGGGGGAGTTGGGGTCGGGCCGGAGGGCTCAGCCCGCCCGCCCTGACTTCCACAGGAGACCAAGAGCAGCAATGCCGCAACGAGCAGGGCCACCGCACTGTGGTGCCCCAGTGCACGGGAAATGACATGGCATATCGGGCCCACTAGACGCCTATTATGCGCTTCGAGGGCTACGGTACAATTCGACGTATGGCCACGCAGCCCGCGAGCACTATCTACATGGACCATGCGGCGACCACCGCGGTCTCCGCCGAGGCTCTCGCGGCGATGCAACCGTACTTCGCGCAGGCCTACGGAAACCCATCGTCCCTTTATGCTCTCGCCCAGGACGCACGGCGGGCCATCGACGACGCCCGGGACCGCTGCGCCCGTGTGCTCGGCGCCCGCACCGGCGAGATCGTATTCACCAGCGGAGGCACCGAGTCCGACAACTCGGCCATCATGGGCGCCGCGCTCGCCCTCAAGGAACGCGGCAACCATATCGTCACCTCGGCCATTGAGCACCACGCCGTGCTGTACGCGTGCGAGCTCATGGAGACGCTGGGCTTCCGCGTCACTTACGTCCCCGCAGGCCGCGATGGCCTGGTCGACCCAGCCGCGATCGAAGCGGCCATCACCGGTGAGACGACGGTGGTCAGCGTGATGTTGGCCAACAACGAGATCGGGACCATCCAGCCCCTGGCTGAAATTGCGAGGCGGGTCAAAGAGAGCGCGGCCGCGGCCAAGCGCACCATCGTCGTGCATACCGATGCCGTACAGGCGGCCGGCTATCTCGACCTTGACGTCAACCGGCTCGGCGTCGACCTGCTCAGCCTTTCGGCGCACAAGTTCCACGGGCCCAAGGGCGTGGGCTTGCTCTATATTCGACGCAATACGCCCTTCGTCCCTATGCAGGTGGGCGGAGCGCAGGAGCGCGACCGACGGGCCGGCACGGAGAACGTGGCAGGTATCGCGGGCATGAGTGTCGCGCTGGCGCAGGCCGAGAGGGACAGGGTGGCGAGTTCCGCCCATGCCCTGGTGCTGCGCGACCGGCTCATCAACGGCATCCAAGAGCGCATCGACGACGTGTGGTTCAACGGCCACTCAACCCAACGGCTGCCCAACAACGTGAATGTCTCCTTCGCGGGCATCGAGGGCGAAGCGGTCCTGCTCGGCCTTGACCTGGCGGGCATCGCCGCGTCGAGCGGCAGCGCATGCACCGCCGCGTCGCTGGAGCCGTCGCACGTGCTGCTGGCGCTGGGCATGCCGGCCGACCGGGCCCGCGCGAGCCTACGGCTAACCCTTGGCTTGGAGAACACCGAGGTGGAGGTTGATCACGTGCTTGACACGCTCGTTTCCCTCGTTGCAAAGCTGCGGGCCATGTCCGCCGGACCTCTCTGACCGGAACTCGGTTGCCTTCACCATGGCAGCCACGCTGGCCGCGCTTGGGGCATCACTCCAAGTCGACGTGCCGCTGGGTTGGTGGATTGATGGGTTGATGGGTGATCATCGGTTCGATCGTAAGTCCAGCCACGGAGGTCACGCCGCTCCGACTGGACGACAATGTGGCCATTCCATTGATAGCCAACACCACCGTGACGCTGGCGGAGTGAGAGAACCATGTCCAACAGGCTTGCCCACGAGACATCACCATACTTGCTCCAGCACGCCGGGAACCCTGTCGACTGGTATCCTTGGGGGCCAGAGGCTCTTGAGCGGGCTCGCGCCGAGGACAGGCCGATCCTCTTGAGCATCGGCTACGCCGCCTGCCACTGGTGCCATGTCATGGCCCACGAGTCCTTCGAGAACGACGCCATCGCTGCGGTGATGAACGAGCGCTTCGTCTGCATCAAGGTCGACCGCGAGGAGCGGCCCGACCTTGATGCCGTTTACATGCTGGCGGTCCAATCACTCATCGGCCGAGGTGGGTGGCCCTTGACGATGTTCTTGATGCCAGACGGGCGCCCCTTCTATGGTGGTACCTACTTCCCGCCCAGCGATAGGCATGGCATGCCCGGTTTCCTGCGCGTCATCCACTCCGTCCACGATGCCTTCCAGAACCGCCGCGACGACGTGCTGCGCAACGCAACACTATTGACGGAGGCGCTTACCCGTGCGGCGGCGGCCACCGCTGGCGAAGGTGAGCTTGACGTATCTCTGCTAGATACGACCTTCGTCGACCTACGCGAGGCATTCGACGGTACGAACGGCGGATTCGGTGGCGCGCCCAAGTTCCCGCAGCCCATGGCGCTCGATGCCCTTTTGCGGTACCACTCCCGTACCGGCGATGCCGATGCCTTGGCAATGGTCACCCGCTCGCTGGACGCGATGGCGGCGGGAGGCATCAACGACCAGCTCGGCGGTGGGTTCCATCGCTACTCCACAGACTCTGCCTGGTTGGTGCCACACTTCGAGAAGATGCTGTACGACAATGCTCTGCTGGGTAGCTTGTACACACGCGCATTCCAGGCCACGGCCGATCCTTCCTACGCACGGGTGGCCGAAGCGACCTTCGATTACCTGCTACGGGAAATGAGGGACCCCGCCGGCGGCTTCTACTCCTCGCAGGACGCCGACAGCGACGGCGTCGAGGGTAAGTTCTACGTCTGGACGACAGCAGAAACCTTGACGCTCCTGGGCAACGAGGCCGCGGCGTTCAATACGCGCTACGACGTGACCGACGCGGGTAACTGGGAGGGCAACAGCATCCTGCGGGCGGTCGGCAGCGTCGACGCCGGTACGGCGGACCTCGCCGACGCCAAGGCACGCCTCCTAGCCGAGCGCTCGCTGCGCGTCGCCCCCGCCACCGACGACAAGGTGCTGACGTCATGGAACGCGCTGACCATTCGCGCCCTGGCCGAGGCATCGACAGTGCTTGAGCGTCCAGACTACTTCGACGCGGCGCAGGCGGCCGCCATTTTCTTCCTAGAAACCATGCACGCCGGAGGGGAGCCAGGGGGCAGGCTCCTACGGGTTTGGCGCCGCGGCCACGCCCACCAGCCCGGCTACCTCGAGGACTACGCGTGCTTGGTCAACGCGCTGTTCGCGGTACACGAGGCGTCGTTCAACCATCGGTGGCTGCACGCCGCGCGGGCGCTTGCCGATGAGATGCTGACACTGTTCTGGGATGACGAGGCGGGGCTGATGCACGATGTCGGTGTCGACCAGGAGGTGCTGATTGTGCGCATGCGGGACGTCTTCGACAACGCCGTGCCCAGCGGCGGGTCGTCTGCCGCGGAGGCTCTGGTACGGCTCGGCCGGCTCACGGGGGACTCCGCTTACCTCGCGACCGCTGAGCGGATGCTGGCGTCGGTGGTCCCGCTGTTGCCTCACGCTCCGCTGGGCTTCGGCAACTGGCTGGGAGTGCTCGATCTGTTCCTAGCGCCGCCCCGCGAGGTCGCCATCATCGGTGATCCGGCTGCTGCCGCGACGCAGATGCTCCTTCGCGCTGCGCGCGCGCAGCACCTGCCCAACCTCATCTTCATCGGTGCAGACCCCGCCGAGGCACAGTCATTCGCCTCGCCGTTGCTCGAAGGCCGCGGCACGCTGAATGGCAAACCCGCCGCCTACGCCTGCGAGGGATACATGTGTGACCTGCCTACTTCGGACCCGGAGGCCTTGGCGAGGCTGCTCGTCCGTCATGTGGCCTCGTAGATACGTATTCCGTCTGGAATACATTACTCCAGTTAGTATTTGGCCGTTCCAATGATAATATTCGGAGTTGATTCCGCCAGGTGTACAATTAAGTAGCCCGCCTGAGGCGGGCGAACTGAGTACCTATGAACGAGCGTAGCTTGTGGTTCCGCGCGGCGGTAATTTTGATTGCCATCGCCACCGGGATCTATTTCTTCCAGTCGGTGAGCCGCCTATGGGGATTCATGGGCGACCTCATCATGATCCTCTTTTTTGGATGGCTGGTCGGGTCGGTCCTCATTCACTTCGTAAACAGCCTGATGAACGTGCCGTACATGAAGCGGCCCGTCGCCATTGTCCTCATATACTTGGCACTGATCACTGTCGTCGCCGACTTCACCTTCCTAGTGCTGCCGGCAGCGGTGAACCAACTGCTCGACCTCGTCGATGAGATCCCAAGCTACATGGCCCGGATCCCCGAGTGGCTCGCTTCCATCGAGACTTTCATGGCTCGGTTCGGGATCGAGGTTGACCTCGTCAGCCGCTACCAGATTACATCGGCCGATGACCTTGTCGCCCGTGTCGCGATCCTCGTGGCGGACAACGCCGTCACCATCGCCCAGACCCTCGTCTCTGCCGTGTTCGCCATCGGCTTAGTGATCGTGCTGTCCTTCTACGTGGTGCTAGATGGTGGGCGCAGGCTGAACGAAGCGCTCAAAGTCCTGCCGCCGAGAGCCGAGAGCGAGGCCAGGCTGGTGCTGCGGGCATTCGATGAAATTTTCCATGGCTACGTACGAGGGATGCTGTTGGTATCGCTCATTTACGGCGTTGGGACGGCGACCGTGATGCTAGCCACCGGGCTTCCGGCTGCCCTGCCCAGTGCAATCATCGCCAGCATGCTCTTAGCGGTGCCCTTTATCGGTGACTGGCTTGCCTTGGGGGTGCCGCTGATTGTCGCAGCGCTCGCCGGTGACCTGGTGACGTTCCTGATCGTCCTCGCAACGCTGTTGTTCATTCAGCAGGTCATGCTGAATCTAGTCACGCCTCGCATCCTCGGCGCGGCGGTGCGTATGCCAGCCGGCCTGGTTGTCGTCGCTGTCCTGCTCGGCGCTAAGTTCGCTGACATCCCGGGCGCGCTGCTCGGCGTCCCGGCCGGCGCCGTCGTCTACTCGCTGGCCATCGTCTACGGTACGCGCATCCGCCAGCGCCGCGAGGGCCAGGCGGCCGACGCCAGCGGGCACGTGTCCGAGCCACCCGATGGGCCGACGACCAGCGGAGCCTAGCGCTTCGAGGGCGTCAGGGCTGGCTGGCCGGCAACTGGGCCGCGCCGGAGGACGTATCTAGGAGTGCCCAGCCGAAGACGTGACCGTCCTTCACTGAGAAGAGGTCTGCCCCGGTCGGCAGTGGCTGCCAGGCTCCTGAGGGCTCGTCCCAAACGAAGGTGAGCCAGAATCGCGACCCCTCGCTCGGTGTGCCTAGTAGCGATGTCACGAAATGGGAGCGGAGCTGCGGGAACCAATCAGCCTCGAACTGGCCTGCGGTCGCAGCGCCCAACAGCTCGTAGCCATCCGTCCCTACGTCCACCGTCACGTCGCGGAACCATCGCGCGTCGCCTGGGCTCGGCTCCACCAGAATGGAGGCGCTGATGCGCTCGTCGGCCGCGGCCGACGAGCAGGCGCAGAGGACCAGCGCCGCGACGATCAGCAACAGGGCTGCAGGCATTGCGCGCGAGGCCATGGCTACCAGCGGTATCGCCCGCGCGCGATGTCTGCCACGCGAACCAATGGCGGGCCGAAGGCCAAGAAAAATACGATGTTGCTAGTCAGATGAGCGGCTGCGAAGAACAACGCCCCCGGATTGAACAGCGCAACCCAGACCCACGCGGCGTGGTCACCGGCGCCGGCCAGGGCGGCCCAGAGCAGGCCTGTGTAAGCGTTGGTAGCCACGTCGTATGCCACAGTGGACACGGCCGCCGCCCCGGCGAAGGCCATCCATCCGGCCGAAGGCCGGAGGCGCACGCTACTCGCTGGCACCAGCCGGCGCACGACAGCCCCGGCGATGGCGTAGCCGACTTCGGCGCCCATGAGCGTCGCCAAGAGCGTCGGCTCCGCATAGCCCCATGGGTTGGCCTGGCCGTACACGAGCCAGGCGGCCACCGCCACGGTTGCCCCACGCCGAACGCCGAGTGTATAGCCTGCCACGAAAACCAGCAGGTCGAAAAGTTTGACGTTGGGCAGCGCGCTGAGTGCGTAATTGGTGCCCAGGATGGCCGCGATGAATAGGCCCGGAGCCAGCACCTCGCGCACCGCGAGCCCGCTCGACAGGCTCGCGTAACTCGACCGGACTGCCAGGCTACGAACGTGCATCAGGTGCACCTCCATGCAAGGACCTTGCCGCCGGGCAGGGTCCTTGGATCGTCCGTACGGTCCATTGTCCCAGGCGCGAGGGCCTGGGGGGTCGGACTCGCCCCGGCAGCGCCGGGGTACACTGTTGCGCGTCAGTGCCGGATTCCCACTGGCGTCACAGTCCCTCGCGGGCTCGACAACCCCTGCTCGTGTCGTCAAGCGCGAGCATACACCCAGGCTATATGGTGCGCGTGTGGACGCAGGCGATTTCCTCGTGCTGGATGTCGAGACGGCCGGCGGTAACTGGTCGACGTTCCCTGCCGGCTTCAACCTACTGCTCACCGGCACCCGCGCAGCACAGACGTATGGTGCTTACACCGCTGTGCCCGCGAGCCTGGTCGAGCTCGCACGGTTCCTATCCTTGTGGGACGGGCCTGTCGTTACTTTCAATGGGGCCAAGTTCGATCTGCCGGTGCTAGACCGGTGGTTCACCGAGGTCCTCGCCGAGCGCCTCGACGTGCGACAGCACTACGACCTGGCACGCGAAATCGAACGCCAATCCGGCATCCGCATCAGCCTGGACCGCGTCAGCAGGTACACCTTCGGTGAGGAGAAGATGGCGTGGGATCACCGGCGCAACGCCCGTTCGTGGGCCGAGGAGCCGCACCGCATGATCGACTACAACCGAATCGACCTCGACTTAACACACGAGCTCTTCATGCGGGTCCTGCGCGCTGAGCCGCTGTTCCTCGGCGAGGCGACCGTCATGCTCGACCCACCGGGCCCTTCTACTTTCTCACCGTAGGGGGCTCAACGCGGCGATACAATGACTCCATGACTACCAGGAACCCCCTGCCCGATGGGCGTCAGCGCGAGCAGAGCGTCCCGGAACGGCACGGCCTGGAGCGCGCCTTCGTACGCACTCGCTTGCTGGGCGTGCTGGGCTTGGCGCTGCTCGCCCCGCTTGGCGGGCTCGGGCCACCCGCGTCCGTCGCGCTGGTGGGCGCGCTGGCGATTGGCAACGCCGTTGTGTGGGCAGCGAACCGCCGTATCGGCACGCTGCGGGGACAGC
>CAUYXS010000044.1:0-9333 GCA_963577205.1 Dehalococcoidia bacterium
ACGCCCACAGCGACGGTGACGTCCTGACCCACGCCATCATCGATGCGCTGCTAGGTGCGGCGGCGCTCGGCGACATCGGTACGCACTTCCGGCCGGGCGACCCGTCGGTGCCGGAGGGCGCTTCGAGCATCGCGCTGCTGGCGCGGGCAATGGCTATGGTCCGCGATGCCGGATGGCAGGTGGGCAACGTCGATGCTACAATCGTCGCTCAGCGCCCGCGGCTTGCCGAGCACATCGTGGCCATGCGCACGGCAATTGCCGACGTGCTTGGCAGCGCCCTAGGCAGCGTGAGCATCAAGGCCACCACCGAGGACGGCATGGGCTACACCGGCTCGGGCCGGGGCATGGCCGCCATCGCCGTCGCTTCCCTCGAATCCGTTGTCCCAGGCCCCATTTCATGAAAATCCAGGACACGCTCAGCGGCACCAAACGGGAGTTCACTCCCCTCGAGGACGAAGTCCGCATGTACGTGTGCGGCATAACTCCGTATTCCGAGTCGCACGTCGGCCACGCCATGTTCGCCATCGTCTTCGACATCGTGCGCCGCTACCTGGAATACCGCGGCCACCGCGTCAGGCACGTCCAGAATTTCACGGACGTGGAGGACAAACTGATCGAGCGCGCGAACGCCGAAGGCGTCGAGGTTGCCACGCTGGCCGAGCGTCACATCGAAGCCTACATGCGCCACCTGTCGGCGCTGAACGTCAAGCAAGCGCACGTCTACCCGCGGGCGACCCAGGAGATACCTTCGATGATCAAGGTCATCGAAGGCATCATCGAACGAGACGCCGCCTACGCTGCCGAGGGCGACGTCTACTTCCGTGTTACCCGCGACCCGCTGTACGGCAAGCTCAGCCATCGCAGCGTCGACAGCATGCGAGCCGGCGTTCGTGCCGAGACCGAGCTCAAGGAGCATCCGCTGGACTTCGCCCTGTGGAAGAGAGCCAAGCCCGGCGAGCCTTCGTGGGACAGCCCCTGGGGCCCAGGCCGCCCCGGTTGGCACATCGAGTGCTCGGCCATGGCGCTTCACTACCTGGGCGAGACCCTCGACATCCACGGCGGCGGGCAAGACCTTATTTTCCCTCACCACGAGAACGAGATCGCTCAGAGCGAAGCCTACAATGATGGCCTGCCCCTGGCTCAGTTCTGGATGCACAACGGGATGATGCTGTTCGAGGACGAGAAAATGAGCAAGTCGCTGGGCAACCTCGTGACCATCACCGAGGCGCTTGAGAACCACTCGCCTGACGCCTTGCGCTACCTCGTGCTCTCGTCGCACTACCGGAGCCCCGCGACCTATTCTGAGGAGCTGATGGTGTCGTCGGAGCGTGCCGTGGGACGCCTCCGCCAGGCATTGAACGCCGGCGATGGCTCCGTAGGCCAAGCCCTGGACCCCGACTCCTACCGTGTGCGCTTCCTCGATGCCATGGAAGACGACTTCGGTACGCCACAGGCAATGGCCGCGCTGTTCGATCTGGCTCGAGAGATCAACCGCGCGGCGGACGATGGCAGGCCCATCGTCGATGCCCAGCACTCCTTGGGTGTGCTCGGTGGCGACGTGCTTGGCTTTACTTTCGCCGAGCGCGAGGCGAAGGTCCCGCCGGAGCTGGCGGCTCGTATCCAAGACCTCGTCGACCGGCGGACGGCGCTGCGGAGCGAAAAGAACTTCGCTGAGGCTGATGCAGTGCGCGATGAACTGGCTGCGCTGAATGTAACCCTGACCGACTCCGCAAGAGGGACACTCTGGCGCGTTGAGACTGGTTAGGCGCCCAGGCTTAGGAACGGGGATGGCGCCCCCACGTAGCCGCCGGCATTGCCCCTTGGCACGATATGCACGGCGTTGGGATATTCATAGCGCCGTGGCAGTAGGGAGTCAACTAAGCCGTGCTCAGCGCAGGCAGGCGAGTGCAGCGGCGGGCCAAACCGGGTACGGTTTGGCTGCGAGGCTTCTGCCTCTGGAGCGCTGACCTGCTCACGACGAACCTCATCGGCGAGCTCGAAAACGCCGTCGGCCCGGGTGCCGTCCTCACGGACGACGACAGCCGGGAGCGACTGTCCTTCGATGCCATCGGCCGCAGCCGATTCAGTGGACGAGAAAGCCTCGCCGAATCGCGCGTCGACGCGGTGGTGCGCCCGGCGACCACCGCGCAGGTTGCTGCTGTCGTCCGCGCGGCCGCGGCTGCAGGCGTCGCCATCATTCCGTACGGCGGCGGCACCGGTGTCATGGGCGCGGTGGTCCCTTTCCAAGGTGGTGTAGCCGTAGACCTGCGGCGTATGGACGCCATCCTCGACGTGTCGACCGCTGATCGGCTCGCCCGCGTGCAGCCGGGCGTCGTTCTGGCAGATCTCGACGCCGAGGCGCGCCGTCACGGCCTGCTCTTTGGCCACGACCCGTGGAGCCTGCCTATTGCCACCGTTGGCGGCGCCATCTCCACCGACAGCGTCGGCTATCGTGCCAGCAAGTACGGCTCCATGGGGCAGCAGGTCCGCGCCGTCGAGATGGTTCTAGGTGACGGCGCGGTCGCCCGCACCCGCCCACTGGCTAGGCAGAGCAGCGGCCCCCAGCTCGTCGGCACTGTAGTTGGCTCCGAAGGCAGCATGGGTATCATCACCGAGGCGACCGTCGAACTATTCGCCGAGCCAGAGGCCCGCACCTTCTCCACCTTTGGCTTCGCCTCCTTCGCGCAGGGCTACCCCCTCGTCGTGCGGTTGTTCGACAGGGGCCTTCGCCCTTCGCTAATCGACCTAACGGAGGAGGAGCCGCACGACCTCGCCCAAGGGTTTCGCTGCCTGCTCTACCTGGGCTTCGAGGGATACCGAGAAGAGGTCGCGGCGCAGCAGTCGCGGACGACGGCTGAGGCCCTGGCCGCTGGTGGCGCCGACCTGGGCCCCGCTGCTACCGAGCGCTACTGGCACAGCCGCCACGCGGTCGCCGAGCGCTGGCGCGAGCGCACCGCACCGCTCAGGCCGACGGAGCGGTGGGCCTGCAGCGATTGGCGCGGAGCCGACTACCTGCATGTCTCGCTTCCCGCCTCGCGTGTTCTCGACTACGAGCACCAGGCACAGGCTATCGCCGCGTCCCACGGCCTGGAAATGGCTGAGACCGCCGTGTGGACCGACCCGCGCCTGTTCTCGATGCTTATCGTCGATCCGCAGCACGGCTCTGGTGGAAGTGAGTGGAGGCTCGCCACGGCTGCCGACGCGCTACTGGACTTGGCGCTGAGCATGGACGGCGGCGTGGAGTACTGCCATGGCATCGGGATCAAGCTGGACCGATGGATGCCGCGAGAGTGGGGCGGTGCGCTGGTATTGGCGCGCAGGCTTAAGGCCGCCGTCGATCCCGCGTCGACCCTCAACCCCGGCAAACTAGGGCTCTAGCACTGACCTAGCTGACCCGGATGTTGACGATGGCCAGGACGACGAAGGCGACGGACAGCACGATGGTGAACTGGAAGAGGGTTTTCTCAACGCCGCGCCGAGTGCGGAACGTCGATCCGGCGGCGCCAAAGAGACCGCCTCCCTGTCCTGGTGCCTGGAGCAGCACGCTGACCACGAGCAAGGTGACGACGATGATGACCGCGAAGTTGATGTACGTATCCACGTGCTAGTCCTTATCGTGTTGGTTGTCGCCCGCTGAGTGAGTCTCGCGAGCGAGCGACACTCAGCGTTTCGATTCGAGTTCCCGCGCCACCATTTCAGCCACGACGGACGGGTTTGCCGCGCCGCGGGTAATGCGCATGACTTGGCCCACCAAGAACTTCTGCGCGCTGGCCTTGCCACCGAGAAAGTCCTCGATGGCCTTGGGGTTTTGCGCGATGGCTTCGGTCACCGCTTCGGCCAGCGCGGAGGTGTCGCTGACCTGCGCTAAATCCAACTCCTCGACGACCGCACGCGCCCCGTTGCCAGTGCGGTACATGGCGCCGAGCGCTTGCTTCGCCTGCGCGGAGCCGAGCGTCCCATCCTGAATGAGGAGAACGAGGTCCGCCATGTCTCCCGGTTTGACCGGCTGCTCTAGGATACCCGCGCCACTTTCGTTCAGGTGCCCCGCCAGCTCTGTCGTTATCCAATTGGCCACTGCCTTGGCCGCGCCGGCGGCGGTGGCGGCGGGGAAGGATGCCATGGCCTCGTCGAAGTAGCGTGCGGTGTTCGGCGTCGCCGTGAGGAGAGTGGCGTCATACGCCGACAGCCCGTACTGGCTTACATACCGCGATTGTTTCTCGCCGGGCAGCTCAGGAAGCAGTTCTTCGATCTCGGCGACCCACTTGCGCGCGATGTTTAATGGAGGAAGATCGGGCTCCGGGAAGTAGCGATAGTCGCTCGCCTTCTCCTTGGAGCGATGGGAGACGGTGACGCCGCGCTCTTCCACCCAACCGCGTGTCTCCTGGGGGATGCGCTCGCCCTTCTCCATCAGCGCAGTCTGGCGCTCGACTTCGTAAATGAGCGCCCTGTGCACGGCGCGAAAGCTGTTCATGTTCTTGACCTCGACCTTGGGGCCGAGCTCGGTGGTGCCCGCTAGCCGAATGCTGACGTTCGCGTCGCAGCGGAACGCGCCGTCCTCCATTTGCGCCGTCGACACGCCCAAGTACTGGAGGATGGCGTGCAGGCTCAGCAGATACTGCCGCGCTTCGTCCGCTGAGCGCATGTCTGGCCGGCTCACCGTCTCCATCAGCGGCACGCCCGCGCGGTTCACGTCGACCAAGCTATAGGTCTCGCCGGTTGTCGGGTCCGTCTTGTGCTGGAGCTTCGCGACGTCCTCTTCTAGGTGGACGCGCTCGATGCCGACGCGCTTCGGGCCGTCGTCAGTGATGACTTCGATGTAGCCGCCGCGGCACAGAGGGAGGTCGTACTGCGAGATCTGGTACCCCTTCATTAGATCAGGGTAGGGGTAATTCTTGCGGTCGAATTTCGTGTGCTCGGCGATCTCGCCATGCAGGGCAAGCCCGGTCATGATGACCGCACGGACCGCTTGGCGGTTGATGACCGGCAGAGTCCCAGGCAAGCCGAGACACACCGGGCACACGCGGCTGTTGGGCGGAGCCTGCTGGTAGTCGGCGGGGCAGGTGCAGAACATTTTGCTGCGCGTCAGCAATTGCGCATGCACCTCAAGGCCTATGACGGTCTCGTACTTGGTCACCACAATCAGATTATACGAGGGAGCGCGGCCGCGCCTCAACGCAGGACGTCGCAGGACGTCGACATTGTGGGCTAGTGATGGACTTATCTGAAGCCCTCACCCTTAGCCTAGGTTGGCGTCGCGGCGGATACAAAGCAACGGCCTTGGCGCCGGGTAGGGAACGCCAAGGCCGCTGGACCTCTCCAGTCGGAGTCGATTAGACAGGTCCTTTAAGGCGTATGTCAACTCCGAGTTGGCAGCCCGCCCGCCGGTGGCTTACTGCTAAAATAGGCCATAGTCGCCCGCACCGCGCCCGTTCTGTGGATGCCGGGTTTCGGTTGACGCCCCTCCCGCGCGGCGCCTATACTTCGCTTGACGGCCTGCGGGTCGTCCTTTTTGTTTGTTTACGTGAATCGCCGCCAATCGAGCGGCATCGAGCCGTGAGGCCCGAGTGGCGCAACGGCAGCGCAGCCGATTTGTAATTGGCAGGTTGTGGGTTCGACTCCCTCCTCGGGCTCCACTGGCCTGCGTGCAAGCAGTCCGTCGGTAGGCCGAGAAAAGGGCGGGGACAAGGCGTTGGCGCGGTGGAGACGCTGTGCTAGGCTACTTTGGCCCGCCGTGGAGGGATGGGAGAGTGGTTAAATCCATCAGACTGTAAATCTGACGCCCGATGGGCTACGTAGGTTCGAATCCTACTCCCTCCACCACTCAGGCTACGGAGCCTGTGAAGTGGGCCGGATACGACGAGCAAACCTAGCTCAGCCCACATAGCTCAGTGGTAGAGCACGTTCTTGGTAAGAACGAGGTCATCGGTTCAAGTCCGATTGTGGGCTCCACTTTGGGACGAGGCCACGAGACGGCAAAACGGAAACCCCCAAGTTCTATTGGGGCGAACGAGCGCATCAGCGGAGAGGCAGCGAAATGGCCAAGCAGAAGTTCGAGCGAACCAAGCCGCACGTCAACGTGGGGACGATCGGTCACGTCGACCACGGGAAGACGACACTGACGGCCGCGATCACCAAGGTTCAGTCGCTGGTGAGCGGCAACAAGTTCTTCCGCGCATTCGATCAAATCGACAGCGCCCCCGAGGAGCGAGCCCGCGGCGTAACCATCGCCATCTCCCACGTTGAGTACGAGTCAGAGACCCGGCACTACGCTCACGTCGACTGCCCAGGCCACGCCGACTACATCAAGAACATGATCACCGGCGCTGCCCAGATGGACGGCGGGATCCTGGTGGTCAGCGCCCCCGACGGCCCCATGCCTCAGACGCGCGAGCACATCCTGCTGGCCCGCCAAGTGGAGGTGCCTCGCCTCGTCGTCGCCCTCAACAAGGTCGACATGATGGACGACCTTGAGCTCCTCGAGTTGGTCGAGCTTGAAATCCGTGAGTTGCTCAACCAGTACCAGTTCCCTGGCGACGACACACCCATCATTCGCCTGAGCGCACTCAAGGCCTTGGAGTCCGATTCCACCGACCCAGAGGCCGCGGAGTACGCGGGAATCCGAGAGTTGGTCAAGGCGGTCGATGAGTACATCCCGATCCCCGATCGCCCGCGCGACCTGCCGTTCCTCATGCCCATTGAGGACGTCTTCAGCATCAAGGGCCGCGGCACGGTTGTCACTGGGCGCATTGAGCGCGGTGTCGTCCACCCCGGCGACGAAGTGGAGATCGTCGGCTTTGCCGCAGACAAGAAAACCACCGTCACCGGCGTGGAGATGTTCCACAAGCTGCTGGATGAGGGCGAGCCCGGCGATGCCGTGGGGACCCTGTTGCGAGGCGTAGAGCGAGCTGACGTCGAGCGAGGCCAGGTCCTCGCCAAGCCCGGCTCGATGAAGTCCATGGCTCAGGCCGAAGCCGAGGTGTATGTGCTGAGCAAGGAAGAGGGAGGGCGCCACACGCCGTTCTTCACTGGCTACAAGCCTCAGTTCTACATCCGGACCATGGACGTCACCGGCGAGATCGAGTTGCCTAGCGGTGTCGAGATGGTTATGCCGGGCGACAACACAAAGATGATAATCAAGCTGATTACGCCGGTTGCCATGGAGGAAGGTCTACGCTTCGCTATCCGCGAAGGTGGGCGGACCGTTGGTGCGGGCGTTGTCACCTCGGTTCAATAAGGAGCCTATGTGGCCAAGAAGCGAGGAGGGGTCCGCCAGTTGATCAATCTGGCCTGCGGCGAATGCCGTGAGAGGACCTACTGGACAGAGAAGAACCGGCGGAACGACCCCAACCGGGTCGAGTTGAGCAAGTTCTGCCCGCGCTGCCGCAGGCACACCTCCCATCGGGAGGTTCGCTAGGTGGCGAGCCGAGGTAATCCGCTGCGCGCGGTGCTCGACGAGGGCAGCGGATCGCGTCGTCGCGGGCTCTTCGCTTTTGTCGGTGACATCTACATAGAATTGACGCGTGTCACGTGGCCTTCGCGTGAGACGGCATTCCGGCTCACGTTGCTGGTGTTGGCTGTCAGTATCGCCTTCTCCATCTTCCTAGGCCTGTGGGACTTCGGTTTCACCACTTCGGTCGACCAGTTTCTGATCTAGGCCACTGAACTCAGCCAAATGGAACAACCCATCGCAGAACCAATAGCGGAGACAGCAGAGGAAAGTACCGAAGGCGACTGGTACATCATCCACACTTATTCAGGCCAGGAGGATCGGGTCAAAAAGAACCTGGAACTCCGGACCGAATCGATGGATGTGAAGGACAAGATCTTCCAAGTGGTCATCCCGACCGAGGAGGAGATCGAAATCAAAGAAGGCCAGCGGCGGTCCGTCCACCGCAAAGTCTTCCCTGGGTACATCCTGGTTCAGATGGTCATGGACGACGACAGCTGGTACGTGGTCCGTAACACGCCTGGCGTCACAGGGTTCGTCTCCGCCGAGGACGAGCGAGAGCGGCGCCCCAAGCCGGTGCCTCTCGAGCCCCGCGAGGTCGAAGCGATCATGAACCGCATGACGCAGAACACGCCGCGAGTCAGGGTCGGTATGACGATCGGACAGATGGTTCGGATCACTTCCGGCCCCTTCGCCGACTTCATGGGCTCAGTCGACCAGGTCGACGAGGACAAAGGGAAAGTACGCGTGCTGGTCTCCTTCTTTGGGCGTGAGACGCCAGTGGAGCTGGACTTCCTTCAGGTTGAAAAGGTCTAACCGGAACAATGGCAAAGAAAGTTCGCACGATCCTGAAGCTTCAACTCCCTGCTGGCGCTGCTACGCCGGCCCCGCCGGTGGGCCCTGCGTTAGGTCAGCACGGGATCAACATCATGGGCTTCGTCAAGGAATACAACTCCCGAACCGCGACCCAGTCGGGGACCATCATCCCCGTTGAGATCACCGTGTTCGAGGACACTTCATTCACCTTCATCACCAAGACCCCGCCCGCCTCGGAGTTGCTGCGGAAAGCCGCTGGGACCCAGAAAGGCAGCGCATCGGCGCGTGATGAGAAGGTCGGGACCATCTCCCGCGCCGCACTGCGCGAGATCGCCGAGGCCAAGCAAAAGGATCTGAGCGCCGCGACTGTCGAGGCGGCGATGAAAGTCATTGAAGGCACCGCTCGGAGCATGGGCGTGGACATCGAAGAGTAAGGCCTCTCTTCGACCTGTCGCGAGACAGGCCTACTGGCCTAGGAGAATCGATGCCGAAGCACGGGAAGCGATACACTGAGTCTGCAGGGCTGGTCGACGTCGAGCGCAATTACTCGCCTGCCGAGGCCGTCGCGCTCGCCAAGAGCAGGGCTAACGCCAAGTTCGATGAGACCGTCGAACTGCACCTGCGAACTAACGCCGACCCGCGCCACGCGGACCAGCAGTTGCGCGGCATTGCCGTGCTGCCGCATGGCAGCGGACGCACCGTTCGCGTCGCCGTTTTCGCACAGGCAGAGGGTGCCCGTGCCGCGACCGAAGCGGGTGCCGAGGTGGTAGGCGACGACGACCTGATCGCACGCGTTGAGGGCGGCTTCACCGAATTTGACGTGGCGATCGCAACGCCCGACATGATGGGCAAGATCGGCAAGCTTGGACGCATACTCGGCCGAAAAGGGCTAATGCCTAACCCTCGAACCAACTCCGTCGTGCAACCGCAGGACATCGGGAACGCGGTGGCCGAGGCAAAGAAAGGCCGGGTCGAGTTGCGAATGGACCGGACCGCGATCATCCATTCGTCTATCGGTAAGGCGAGCTTCGACGAGGCCCACCTAGTGGCTAACCTGACTTCAGTCATCG